>NZ_JBOHCV010000112.1:0-13407 GCF_050698815.1 Streptomyces sp. | reverse complement strand
CCCGAGACCGGCGAGAGCGCTGACGTCGATCAGCAGGAGGCGTCCGTCGTGGCTCGCGACGGCCAGGGTGCCGCCGTCGGGGGACGCCACCAGTTCGCGGGCCCGGCCCAGCCGGCCCGCTGCCAGCCGCCGGGGCGGGCTGGGGCGGGTCGCGCGCGGCAGATCCACGATCTCGACGGCGTCCTGGCCGGTCGCGTCCGTGATGTACGCGATCTTTCCCGTGTCGCCGAGTGTCCGCGGCATCCGCACCCGCACCCCGGGGGTGTCCACGATGGCGCGGGCGGGGCCGTCGCGGTGGGTGAGCCAGTAGAGGCTGCCGCGCACGCACACCGCGCTGGCCCGACCGGTGGTGTCGACGGCGAGTGCGTCGAGGTGTGCGGCGGCGGGCACCTCGTACGGGCGTCGCCCCGCGCGGGGGCCGCCCAGCGTGATCTCCAGGCGGCGCGGCCGGCCCGTCGGTGAGAAGTCGTCGACGATCCACACCTCTCCCGCGCACTGGTAGACGACGCGGTGGCCGTCGGTGGAGGCGTTCCGTGCGTAGAAGTCGGCGTGGTCGGTGTGCCGGCGCAGGCCGGAGCCGTCCGGGTGGCAGGAGTAGAGGTTGCCGATGCCCTCGTGGTCGGAGAGGAAGGCGATGCGGTCGCCCAGGAACATCACCGAGTCCAGGTGACCTTCCAGTTCGGGCAGCAGCCGTTCGCCGTGCAGCCACAGCCGTCCCGTCGCCCCGCCCCGGTAGCGCTTCCAGGCGGCGGGCTCCTGCGGCGGCTTGCCGGTCAGCAGCAGGGTGCGGCGGACGCCGCCGAGGGCGGCGACGGCGATGTCCGCGACCGGTCCCCAGGGGAGGCGGCTGGCGGATCTGCCGTCCGTGCGGAGGCGGTAGGACCAGGTGCTGTGCGCGAACGGCTGTTCGTGCGAGGCGACCGCCAGCACGTCACCCTCCGGGGTCCAGCCGCACACGCGGGCGTAGGAGGCGCCCCAGTAGGTGAGGCGGCGGGCCGGGCCGCCGCCGACCGGGACCACATGGACCTCGGGGTCCAGGCTCCGCCAGGTGGTGAAGGCGATCAGCCGTCCGTCGGGTGAGAAGCGCGGGCGGTCGATGCGCGTACGGTCCACGGTCAGCCGCCGGGCCCGTCGCCCCGGATCGCCGCCCGGGGTGCCCCGGCCACCGGGCCCGGCGGGCTTGGTCCGGGGATCCGAGGCGATGAGCGGCGCCACCCAGAGGTCGTCCTCGGCGGCGAAGCAGACAAGGTCGCCGTGCAGGTGCGGGTAGCGGAGATACGGGGGCCGGTGCTGCCGAGGGTCGTCAGGCACGGCGGCGGCCCCTTTCGCGCCCGGCGACCGCGCCCCGGCCCCGCCGCCGCCCGGTCGCGGTGGTCGCGGTGATCGCTGTGCTTCCAGAAGAGGACGGAATTCTCCGGTATGCGGAGGTCTGCTGACTCATCACCATGCTTGCCATGCTTCGAGCCGGATCGCGGCGCGGCAACTCGGGGGCAACCGAGGGGCGACGCGAGCGACGCGGGGGGCGAGGTGTGACATACGCCTCATCGCGTCCGCGCACTCATCCCTCACCTGTCGGCAGGCGTCTTCCGGCATGAGCTGACACGGCATGCGCGGGGGACTCGCGGAACGGTCCGGTCGGTTTCGTCCGCATTTGACCCGAGCCCGACCGACCGAGACCGGAGACCTCTCGCGTGGCAACCTTCCTGTACAAGCTCGGCAGACTCGCCTTCCGCCGCCGCCGTATCGTCGCCCTCGTCTGGGTGGCGTTACTGGTCGCGGCCGTGACGGGCGCCTCCACCGCTTCGAATCCGCCCGACGACGACTTCGCGCTTCCCGGTACGGAGGCCCAGCAGGCCTTCGACGTGCTGGAGGAACGCTTCCCCGACGCCAACGCCGAGGGTGCGAGCGCCCGCATGGTCTTCCGTGCGCCCAGCGGCGAGAAGATCACCGCGACCGACAACAGGGCCGCGGTCGAGAAGACCGTCGGCGAACTGAGCGGCGGCCAGGCCGCCGGCGTCGCGAACCCCTTCGCTCCCAAGAGCGGCGCCGTCAGCAAGGATGGCACCACCGCCTACGCCGCGGTGACCTACAAGGTCTCCGCCGACAAGATCACCGACGCGACGCGCGAGAAGATCGACTCGGCCGCCCGTACGGGCCGGGCCGAGGGCCTCACGGTCGAGACGGGCGGCGACGCGCTGTTCGTCGAACCGGACATGGGCAACGGTGAGATCTTCGGCATCGCCGTCGCCGCCGTCGTCCTCATCCTCACCTTCGGTTCGCTGATCGCCGCCGGACTTCCCCTGATCACGGCCCTGATGGGGCTGATGATCGGCATCTCCTGCATCACCGCCCTGGGGGCCACGCTCGGCCTGTCGGCCACCACCTCGACGCTCGCGACGATGATCGGCCTCGCCGTCGGCATCGACTACGCACTCTTCATCGCCTCCCGCTACCGCGCGGAGCTCACCGAGGGCCGGGAACGCGAGGAGGCGGCCGGCCGTGCCGTGGGCACCGCGGGGTCCGCTGTGGTCTTCGCCGGTCTTACGGTCGTGATCGCGCTGGCCGGACTCGCCGTGGTCAACATCCCGCTGCTCACCAAGATGGGCTTCGCGGCGGCGGGCACGGTCGTCATCGCCGTCCTCGTCGCGATCACTCTGGTGCCCGCGGCGCTCGGCATCGTCGGCAAACGCATCTACGGCCGCAAGGTACGCAAGGCCAACCCGGAGACCGGTGTGCCCGACGCACGTACGGCCGGTGCCCGGCCCGGCGCGGGCGAGCGCTGGGCGGGCTTCGTACTGCGCCGCCCGCTGATGGTGCTCGCGGTGGCGGTGCTCGGGCTCGGTGCCGTCGCGGTGCCGGTGGCGAGCATGGAACTGGGGCTGCCCGACGAAGGCAACCAGCCCACCAAGACCACCCAGCGCAAGGCGTACGACATGCTCTCCGAAGGCTTCGGCCCCGGCTTCAACGGACCGTTGATGGTCGTCGTCGACGCGCGCGGGAGCGACGATCCGAAGGCGGCGGCCAAGGACGCCGCCCGCCGGATCGCGAAGACGGACGGCATCGTCGCCGCCGCGCCCCCCGTCTTCAACAAGGGCGGCGACACCGCGACCCTCACCGCCGTCGCGGAGTACGGGCCGAGCAGCTCCGGGACGGAGCAGGTGGTGCGCAGTATCCGCGACCAGGCGGACGCCCTGCGTACGGCCACCGGCGCCACCATGCTGGTCACCGGCGCCACGGCCGTCGCCGTCGACTTCTCGCAGATCATGAACGACGCGCTGGTGCCCTATCTGTCGCTCGTCGTCGGACTCGCCTTCGTGCTGCTGATGCTCGTCTTCCGCTCGGTGCTGGTGCCGCTGAAGGCCGCGCTCGGCTTCCTGCTGTCCGTACTCGCGGCGCTGGGTGCCGTGGTGGCGGTCTTCCAGTGGGGCTGGCTGGCGGAGCTGATCGGCGTACAGCAGACCGGGCCGATCATGAGCATGATGCCGATCTTCATGATCGGGGTCATCTTCGGCCTCGCGATGGACTACGAGGTCTTCCTGGTGACGCGGATGCGCGAGGCGTACGTGCAGGGGGAAGCACCGGGCAAGGCGATCGTCTCCGGCTTCAAGCTGAGCGCGCGGGTGGTCATGGCCGCCGCGGTCATCATGATCAGCGTCTTCGCGGGGTTCATCGGCGCCTCGGAAGCGATCATCAAGATGATGGGATTCGGGCTGGCCGTCGCGATCCTCTTCGACGCCTTCATCGTCCGGATGGCGATCGTGCCCGCGGTCCTGGCCCTGCTCGGCGACAAGGCGTGGTGGCTGCCGGGCTGGCTGGATCGGCTGCTGCCGAACGTCGACGTGGAGGGCGAGCGGCTGCGGCGCCGGCTGGAAACCGAAAACGACGGGCGGGGCTCTTCCGGCGGCGCGACGGGTCAGGACCCGCCCGGCATCCCGCACCAGCGGGACCACGAGCCCAGCAACGTCTAGCAGGGGCCTGGGACAGGGCCTGCCGACGCGGGTCCGCGCTGCGGCGCGGACCCGCACTTCGGGTGCGGGTGTGAAGGCGGCCGGACGGCGGCCGGACGGTGACGGCTCAGACGCCGCGCAGCAGGGCGGCCAGCCCGGAGTCCAGGTCCAGCAGCCGGTGTTCCCGGCCCGCGGGGACCGCGTCGTAGGAGCGGACCAGGAAACGGCGCAGGTCCGCGCTCTCGAACTCGACGACAGCGACGCCCTCCTGGGTGACCAGCTCGATCACCACGTGCGCCCCGCCCCGTGGCCACACGTGCACGTCACCCTCGCCGGCGGGTCTGCGCAGTCCCGCCTGCAGCAGGTCGCGTGCGAACACCCAGGCGACCTCCGCCCCGTCGAGGGACGCGGCGGCGGGGAAGACGATCCGGACGGCGAGCGGGTCGGCGCCGTCGTAGCGGAGGGCGGCGGTGAGGGTCCCGGCGGCGGGGGACTCCGCGATCAAGCGGGCCTGCACGGTGTGCTCGAACTCTGCGGACATCGTCTGCTCCTCTGTCGCCGCTGTCATCGGGGCCGGGCTCGCCGGTTCGGCTTCGCCGCCGCACCGACACGGGTGCCCCATGAACTGTCAGACGCCTGAGGGAGGGCAACAGTCACCTGCGGAGGGGGGTGAGGTCCACCACACGACCGGACGGGACGGGGCGCGAACGCGTCGCGAACGCCGGTCGGGGCCGCCGTTCCCGGTGTTCGAGCCAAACATCCGTTCTTGCAATCTATTTGCAGGTAGGCACTATCATCAAACGGTTGCCAAGGTGGCTGAAGCAGCCAGCGGTTCGAGAAGCGGAGCGGTGTCGTCATGCATGTCCCGGACGGATTCATCAACGCCCCCGTCTCGGTCGCCGCGGGTGTGGCCGCGGCAGGGGCGGTCGCCCTCTCGCTGCGTGGCGCACGCCGCGAACTCGGCACCGCCGCAGGCAGGTCCGCCGGCATCGCGGGGGAGCGCACCGCGCCGCTGGCCGGGCTCGTCGCGGCGTTCATCTTCGCCGTCCAGATGCTGAACTTCCCCGTCGCGGCCGGTACCAGCGGACATCTGCTGGGCGGTGCGCTGGCCGCGATACTCGTCGGCCCGTACACGGGAGTGCTCTGTGTGTCCGTCGTCCTGCTCATGCAGGGCGTGCTCTTCGCCGACGGCGGCCTGACCGCGCTCGGCGTGAACATCACCGTCATGGGTGTGGTGACGGTCCTCGTCGCGTACGGGATCTTCCGCGGGCTGCTGCGGATCCTGCCGCGTGGCCGTGGTGCCGTCACCGGGGCCTCCTTGGTCGCGGCCCTGATCTCGGTGCCCGCGGCGGCCGTCGCCTTCACGGGCCTCTATGCGGTCGGCGGCACGGCGGACGTACCGCTGGGCAAGGTGTTCGCCGCGATGGCCGGGGTGCACACGCTGATCGGCATCGGCGAGGCGGCGATCACGGCCGCCACGGTCGGCGCGGTCATCGCCGTACGCCCGGACCTCGTGCACGGGGCGCGCGGCGTCGCGGCCGCACCCCTGGAGCTGCGGACGGCGGCGGTCGGGGTGCCGGGCGGCGGCACGGTGCCGAGCGCGGAGCCGGCGTCCGGGTCAGAGCCCGAGCCCGAGTCCGGGCCCGAGCCCGGGTCCGAGAAGCCTTCCGCCCCGGTCAGGGTCCCGGCGGCTCCGGCCCCCGTCGCCGCCCGGGCCGGCCGCAGGCTCTGGCTCGGCGGTCTGCTCGCGGCCGTGCTCTGCGCGGGCGTCGTCAGCTCCTACGCGTCCCCCAGCCCGGACGGCCTGGAGAAGGTCGCCGCCGACAACGGCATCGACAAGCAGGCCGAGGAGCACGCGGCCAAGGACTCCCCGCTCGCCGACTACGGCGTCAGGAACATCGCCGACACCCGCCTCTCCGGCGGCCTCGCCGGCGTCATCGGAGTCGGCGCGACCCTCGCGGTCGGCAGCGGCGTCTTCGTCGTCGTACGCCGCCGCCGCGACCAGGAGCACCAGGAGCGCGGCACAACCGACCAGCCGGCCACCTGAGATGGGCGCCGGCCACGCGCACAAGCTCTACCGGCACGGGCACTCGCCCGTGCACGCGTTGCCGCCGCACTGCAAGCTCGCCGCCGTCTTCTGCTTCGTCCTCGTCGTCGTCTCGACGCCGCGCGAGGCGATGTGGGCCTTCGGCCTGTACGCGGTGCTGCTCGCGGCCGTCGCGGGCGCGGCCCGGGTACCGCCGGGCTATCTGCTCAAGCGGCTGCTGATCGAGGTGCCGTTCGTCGCCTTCGCCGTTCTGATGCCCTTCGTCGCGGCGGGCCCGCGCGTCGCCGTGCTGGGCCTCTCGCTCTCCGAGTCCGGGCTGTGGGGCGCCTGGAACATCCTCGCCAAGGGCACCCTCGGCGTCGCCGCCTCCGTTCTGCTCGCCTCGACGACCGAGCTGCGCGAACTCCTGCTCGGCCTCCAGCGGTTGAGGCTGCCGCCGCTGCTCGTCCAGATCGCGTCCTTCATGATCCGCTACGGGGACGTCATCGCCGACGAGATGCGCCGGATGCGCATCGCCCGGCTCTCCCGCGGCTTCCGTGCGACGGGCGTACGGCAGTGGGGCGTGCTGGCCAAGTCCGCCGGCGCGCTCTTCATCCGCTCCTACGAGCGCGGTGAGCGGGTCCATCTCGCCATGATCAGCCGCGGCTACGCGGGCACGATGCCGGTCATCGACGAGGTGACCGCCACCCGCGCGCAGTGGACCGCGGTCGCCGCCCTCCCGCTCGCCGCGCTCGCGGTCTGCCTGATGGGATGGGCGCTGTGACCCGTACGAGCGACACCAACGACAGCGGCGACTCCCGCGACGCGCACCCGTCCCTCCAGGTGTCCGGCCTCGCCTACGCCTACCCCGACGGGCACCAGGCCCTGTTCGGGGTCGACCTCACCGTCCCGCGCGGTGAACGCGTCGCGCTGCTCGGCCCCAACGGTGCCGGCAAGACCACCCTCGTGCTGCACCTCAACGGCATCCTCACCGCGGGCGCCGGTTCCGTCGCCGTCGCCGGACTGCCGGTCGGCGACCGGCATCTCGCCGAGATCCGGCGGCGGGTCGGCATCGTCTTCCAGGACCCCGACGACCAGCTGTTCATGCCGACGGTCCGCGAGGACGTGGCCTTCGGTCCCGCCACGGCGGGGCTGCGCGGCCCGGAACTGGCGGCGCGGGTGCACGAAGCGCTCACCCAGGTCGGCATGGAGTCCTACGCCGACCGCCCGCCGCACCACCTCTCCTTCGGACAGCGCCGCCGCGTCGCCGTGGCCACCGTGCTGGCCATGCGGCCGGAGATCCTCGTCCTGGACGAGCCGTCCTCCAACCTCGACCCGGCCTCCCGCCGCGAACTGGCCGGCATCCTGGCCGGGCTGGACGTCACCGTCCTGATGGTCACGCACGACCTGCCGTACGCGCTGCAGCTGTGCCCCCGTGCCGTCGTGCTCAGCGACGGGGTCGTCGTCGCGGACGGCATCACGCAGGAACTCCTCTGCGACGAGGAGCTGATGGCCGCCCACCGCCTGGAGCTGCCCTTCGGATTCGACCCCCGGTCGGTGACCGCGCCGAGCCGGTAGCACCATGGAGGGTGCACGGTCGGCGGGGCAGTCGGGGTGGTCGGGTACGGACAAGGGTGGAGGCGCGGAGCAGGTGGTGGACGTCCAGGGCACGGTCGCGGACGGATTCGAGCCGGTCCGGGACGCCTTCGCGGCGAACTTCGGTGAACGCGGCGACACCGGCGCCGCCTTGACGGTGCTCCGGGAAGGGCGGACCGTCGTCGACCTGTGGGGCGGTGAGGGCTGGCGGCGCGACACCGTGGCCGTCGTCCGTTCCGTCTCCAAGGGACCGGCCGCCGCCGTACCGCATCTGCTCCACCAGCGGGGCCAGTTGGACCTGGACGCCCCGGTCGGCGTGTACTGGCCGGAGTTCAAGGCGAACGGGAAGGAGCGGGTGCTCGTACGGCATCTGCTCGCACACCGGGCCGGGCTCCCCGCACCCGCCACCCCGCTCACCCCCGCCCAGGCCGTCGACGGCGTGAGCGGGCCGGCCGCCCTCGCCGCCCAGGCCCCCGCCTGGGAACCGGGCATGGCGCACGGCTACCACGCCCACACCTTCAGCTGGCTGATCGGCGAACTCGTGCTGCGCGCGACCGGCCGGCCGCTGGGCCGCTGGTTCGCGGAGCAGGTCTCCCGACCGCTCGGCCTCGACCTGTGGTTCGGGCTGCCGGAGGAGTCCGGGATCACGGAGCGGCTGGCACCGCTCGCGGCGGTGCCGACGCCCGAACCACCCGCACCGGCCGGCCTGCGGGTGCGGCCCAAGCGGGCCGTCGCCGAAGCCTGGGCAGACCCGGGTTCACTCACCCGGCGCGCCTTCGGCGCCATCGACCCGTTCCCCGGCGAGAACGACCCCGCCCTTCTCGCGGCCGGCCTGCCCGGCTCTGGGGCCGTCGCCACCGCCCGTTCGCTCGCCCGCTTCTACGCCGCCCTGATCGGGCCGCTGCCGGACGGCGGCAGAGGCCTCTTCACACCCGCGACCCTGACCCAGGCCCGCTCCCAGGAGTCGGCGGGTCCGGACCGGGTGCTGGTGGTCAACTCCCGGTTCGGACTGGGGTTCATGCTGCACGGCGCGGGCGCGCCCATGCTCGGGCCGGGCTCGTTCGGGCACCCGGGGCGCGGCGGTTCGCTGGCCTTCGCCGACCCCGGGTCGGGCACCGCCTTCGCGTACGTCACGAGTGCCATGCAGCGCTCGGTCACCTCCGACCCCCGCGCCCACGCGCTGGTACGGGCGCTTCGGGCGGTCATCGACTCGTAGACGTCAGGACGGGAGCTGAGCCCATACGGCGTTACCCCGGGTTACCGAGGAGGCCGTCACGCCCCACCGCGCGGCCAGTGCCGCCACGATGTGCAGGCCCCGGCCGCTCTCCTTGTCGGCTGTCGGGCTGTGGCGTCGGGGTGTCCGGCTGCTGGTGTCGTCGTCGTGCACCTCCACCCGGACCGTGCCCTTCGGGCACAGTGCCGCGCCGCACACGATCCATGAACTGTCGGTGTGGGTCACGGCGTTGGTGGCCAGCTCGGACAGGACGAGGGCCGCCCGCTCGCGGACGTCCCGGGACGCGCCGCGCAGGCGCAGCCAGCGGTCCAGGGCACGCCGGGCCCGGGGGACGCTGACGTCCTCGGCCGGGAGCCGCAGGGCGTGTGAGGCCGTACGGGCGTGGTCGATGGAGAGCCGCTGGGGGAGGCGCGTGGGGGGCACGCTCATGGAGGGCACATGGTCACTATGAGTGGTGAGGTCTTCGACCGGCAAGGTTCCCTCTGATAATTTCAGAGTGAAGGAGCAATGAAGCAAGGTGAGTTGACCCGTCGGGAGGTACAGCGTGACCGACGCACTGACCACCGGTTCGAGAGCCCCCACGGTGCTCCGCATCATCCTGGGCAAGCGGCTCAAGGAGCTGCGGGAGGGCCGAAAGGTCCGGCTCGAGGACGCGGCGAAGGCGCTGCGGGTGAACCATCTGACCATCAGGCGGATGGAGAACGCGCAGGTGGGCCTGAAGGTCCCCTACGTCAAGGAACTGCTGCGGCTGTACGGGGCCGGGGACGGCGAGATCGGCGAGTTCATCGCGATGGCCGAGCAGGCCAACGCCCCCGGCTGGTGGTATCCCTTTCGCGACGCGCTGCCCGACTGGTTCCGCGCGTATGTGAGTCTCGAGACCGACGCGCAGGTCATCCGGGTCTACGAACCGCACTACGTGACGGGGCTGTTGCAGACCCGGGACTACGCCCGGGAGGTCATCCGGGCCGGATTCCCGCACGCCTCGCGGGAGGACCTGGAGCACCGGGTCGATCTGCGGATGCGGCGGCAGGCGCTGCTGAGCCGGCCGGACGCACCGACGCTGTGGGTGGTGCTGGAGGAGGCGGCGCTACGGCGTCAGGTCGGTGACCCGCAGGTGATGCGGGCACAGCTGGACCGGATCATCGAGGCGAGTGAGTGGCCCCATGTCTCGCTGCGGATTCTGCCGCTGTCGGCCGGCCCGCATCCGGGTACGGGGGGTCATCTGACCTATTTCCGCTTCAGGGAACCGGAGTTGCAGGACATCGTCTATACCGAAGTCGGGCTGACCAGTGCGGTGTATCTGGATCAGCGGCCCGATGTGGTCATGCACCTGGAGGCGCTCACGCGTGTCTCGTTGCTGGCCGCCGAATGCGTGCCGGATCCCCGGACGTATCTGAACCATCTGCGCAAGGAGTTCGGCAAATGAACCCCCCCGAAGCTGTCCCTGGCCGGACGCCCGGCCGTGCCTACAACGGCATGCCCGCGCGAGAACTGGGTGCCGAGGGCTGGCACAAGCCCTGGAGCGGCCAGAACGGAGGCGCCTGCGTGGAGGCGAAGAAGCTTCCCGACGGCCGGGTGGCGCTGCGGCAGTCCACCGACCCGGACGGGCCCGCGCTGCTCTACACCCCGGACGAGATCACCGCCTTCATCCGGGGAGCGAAGTCGGGGGACGCCGACTTCTTGATGGGCTGAGTTCGACAGGCCGAGATTCGGGGGCGGTACGCCAACCGGTGAAGGGGAACGAGAGATGACCACGTCCGGCAAGCCGGAGATAGACACCAGCAGGCCGCACTCGGCCCGGATGTACGACTACTACCTCGGTGGCAAGGACTGGTATCCGGTCGATGAGGAAGCCGCCGAACGGGTGCTGAAGGTCTGCCCGCACATTCGCCGGACCGCGCAGACCAACCGCACCTTCATGCACGTGCCACCCGCCTGCTCGCCTCCGAGTACGGCATCCGGCAGTTCGTCGACATCGGCACGGGCATTCCGACCGCGCCCAATCTCCACCAGGTCGCCCAGGAGGCGGCCCCGGAATTCCGCGTCGTCTACGCCGACCACGACGCGACCGTGCTGGAGTACGCCCACGTCCTGATGCGCAGCGCCCCGCAGGGCCGCACCGCCTACATCAGCGCCGATGTGCGCGAGGACGCGATACTCGACGCTCCGCAGCTGCGCGAGATCATCGACCTGGACAAGCCGGTCGCGCTGTCGCTCGTCGCGCTCTTGCACTTCGTCCCGGACGACCGGAAGCCGTACGAGATCGTGCGGAACCTGGTCGGCCAACTGGCCCCTGGCAGCTTCTTGGTGCTCTCGCACTGCACCGCCGACTTCGACGCGGCGGCCTGGCAGGGTGTCAAACAGATCTACGACGCGGGCGGTACGACGGTAGAATTCCGGACCAGTCAGGAAGTGCAGGGTTTCTTCGAAGGACTGGAGATGCTGGAACCGGGTCTGACGGCCGCGCACGACTGGCGCCCCGACGGGCCGGCCGACCGCACCGAGGACGAGACCGAGGTGCTCCGGAGTGCCGCGCTGTACGCGGGAGTCGGAAGGAAGGCGTGAGCATCGCCATGGACGACGGCCCCGGTCCGGCCGGGAGCCTCACGGCGTACCGGCTGCGGCTGGCGCGCATCCGTGCCGAGGTGACCGGGGAATCCGTGGCGGACGCGCTGCGGGCCCTCCAGGGAGGAGGCCGGCGCAGGCCGGTGCCCACGGCCGTCGCCGACGAGGCGGCCGGGGCAGCTGAGCCCGCCGCCTGCGCCGGACCGGAGCCGGACCCGATTCCCGAAGCGGAGCCGGAGCCGGCGGATCTGGAACCGGAGGCGGAGTGCGATCCCGACGCCGTGCTGGCCCGGGTGATTCCGCTGGCGCGGGCCGCCCGGCGCCGCGCACAGGACGGCTGACCGTGCCGCTCCCGGTGCGTCAGCCTCGCCCGATGCGGCGGTTCGAGGAACACGCGGCGCTGATCACCGGCGCCGGACAGGGGATCGGTGCGGCCATCGCCCGGCGGCTGGCGGACGAGGGCGCGCACGTACTGGTGACCGACCTGGACGGCGCCCGGGCCGAGCAGGCCGCGGCCGGGATACGGGCCGAGGGTGGCCGGGCCGATTCGCTGGCCTGCGACGTGGGCGACCGGCAGGCCGTGGAGGCGGCGGTGGCGCACGCGGTGGCCCGCTTCGGCGGCCTGGACGTGCTGGTCAACAACGCCTACGCCTGCCATGCCGACGCCGCTCTGCTGGAGGACGAACCGGACGAGATCTGGCAGCGCGATCTGGACACCACCCTCACCGGTGCGTTCCGCTGCGCGCGCGCGGCGATGCCGCACCTGGCGGCGGCCGGAGGCCGCGGCGCGATCGTCAGCATCGGCTCCGTCAACGGCATCCAGGACTTCGGCAACCACGCCTACAGCGCCGCCAAGGCGGGTCTGGCCAGTCTCACCCGGACCCTGGCGGGAGACGGCGGCCCGCGCGGCGTACGCGTCAACCTCGTGGCCCCCGGCACGGTGCACACCGCGGCCTGGGCGGGCCGGGAGGCGGCTCTGGAGCGGGCGTCCTCGGTCTATCCGCTGGGCCGGGTTGGCCGTCCCGAGGACGTCGCGGCGGCCGTGGCCTTCCTGGCCTCCTCCGACGCCGCCTGGATCACGGGCTGCACGCTGTCCGTCGACGGCGGCATCACCGCCGTCAACACCGGCTTCCAGCAGCAGATGGGCATGCCGGACACGCTTTAGTGCCCCTCCCGGCAGTGTTTGCCCTGTCGCGCCGCCCATCACGCACTCCCCCAGCCTTCGGCCGGGAGGTGCCCCCACGCCGCGTTGGCCAAAAGCCCTGGTAGCTCCACTACAAGGACTTCCTGCCGCCTTGCGATCGCACGCACTGGACGACGCTCCTTGACGGGCAAACACTGCCGGTCACGGCACTAGAGAAGCGTCGCACCCGGGGCCGGGGACGTCGTGATGCGGGTGGCGCGGCAGGTGCCCGAAGCGGTGAGCGCGGCCGCGACGGCGGACGCCGAGGCCGCATCCTCCGCGAGGAACGCGCACGTCGGCCCCGAGCCGGATACCAGCGCGGCGAGAGCCCCGGCGGCGGTGCCCGTCTTCAGCGTGTCGGCCAGCGAAGGCCGCAGCGAAATCGCCGCCGCCTGCAGATCGTTGGAGAGCGCCCCGGCGAGGGCGGCGGCGTCGCCCGTACGGAGCGCGTCGAGCAGCGGGCCCGAGGGCTCGGGGGCCGGGACGTCGGCCTCGGCCGACCCCGTACCGCCCGCTGTACCTCCGGCTTCGCGGAGCCGGTCGCACTCGCGGTAGACGGACGGCGTGGACAGGCCGCCGTCCGCGACGGCGAACACCCAGTGGAAGGTGCCGCCGGTCTCCAGCGGCGTCAGCAACTCGCCCCGCCCGCGCCCCAGCGCCGCGCCGCCGACCAGGCTGAACGGGACGTCCGAGCCCAATTCCGCGCAGAGCGCCAGCAGTTCCTCACGCGGCGTCGACGTGCCCCACAGCGCGTCGCAGGCCAGCAGCGCGCCCGCCGCGTCGGCGCTGCCGCCCGCCATGCCGCCCGCGACGGGGATGTCCTTGGCGATGTGCAGCCGCACGCCCGGCTCGCGCC
>NZ_JBOHCV010000111.1:0-5843 GCF_050698815.1 Streptomyces sp. | reverse complement strand
GACCGCCGTGGCCGGCACGATCCGCACCGACGGGGCGACGGTGGCCGCGAAGCTGCTGCTCGACGCGGTCAGCCGGGAAAGGCCGCCCGTGTCCGCGTGAACCACGCGGGATCACCGAGCCGGGACCGGAACACGAGAACTCGCAAACCCTGGCGAACTGAACCGTCAACGGCCCGGGACCACATCAGCCGGCGGAGCGTTGCCCGTCTTGGCCAACAGGTTCGTCACGCCTGTCCGGACGCCTTGCCGCGCGCGCAACGGCCGCCAGCGACCTCACATCGGAGCCATTGACGTGAACCCCCTGACCACTAGCGCATTCGACCTTCCCGACCACCTCTCCCCCAAGGCCGACCCGAGACTGATCGCCGGCGACGAGCAGCACTTCGCGGCCATCGCGGAGAGCCTCGGGCAGGCGATCGCCGAACTGTCCGACCGCCTCGACGCCGAGCGCATGGCGCCCGGCGGCATCGGCCGGGAGGCGATGGACCGGGACGTGGAGATCCACCGGCTGACCGGTCGACTGCGCGCCTTGCGCCGCTTCGGTTTGGACCTGTGCCTCGGACACATCGTCAGCGCGGACAACCCAGACAGGAACCAGCCCGTGTACATCGGCCGACTCGGCCTCACCGACAGCGCGGGGCGTCGGCTGCTGATCGACTGGCGCTCCCCCGCGGCTGAGCCGTTCTTCGCGGCGACCCACGGCAACCCGGTGGGCCTGGCAAGCCGCCGCAGGTACCGCTGGACCCGCGGCCGGATCAGCGACTACTGGGACGAAATGTTCACCGCCGACGGACTGGACGGGCACGCCGCGCTCGACGACCAGTCCGCCTTCATCGCCAGCCTGGGCGGCAACCGGTCGGCCCGGATGCGAGACGTACTCGCCACCATCCAGGCCGACCAGGACGCCGTCATCCGGGCGGGATCCCGCGGCGCGCTCGTCGTCGACGGCGGTCCGGGTACGGGCAAGACCGTCGTCGCTCTGCACCGCTCCGCCTACCTCCTCTACTCCGACCCTCGCCTCGGTCACCGTCGGGGCGGCGTGCTGTTCGTCGGTCCGAGCCGGCCCTACCTGGCCTACGTCGCCGACGTCCTGCCCGGCCTCGGGGAGGAGGGCGTGCAGACCTGCACCCTGCGGGACCTCGTCGCCGAGGGAGCCGGAGCAGCGATCGAGACCGACCCGGGCGTGGCTCTTCTGAAGTCGTCCGCGGACCTGGTGAAGGCGATCGAGCCGGCCGTCGGTATCTACGAGGAGCCGCCCACCGAGGGGATGACGGTTTCGACCCACTGGTCCGACATCTGGCTGAGCGCCGACGACTGGGCTACGGCGTTCGAAGCAGTGGAACCAGGCACTCCGCACAACGAGGCGCGAGACCAGATCCGGGAGGAGCTGCTCACGATCCTGATGGGCAAGCACGACGGCGACGACGTCTCGCCCGACCTGCTCCGGAGGTCGCTGCTGCAGGACAGAGAGCTGTTCAGGACCCTCAACCGCGCGTGGCCGAGGCTCGAGGCGAGTGACCTCGTCGGAGATCTGTGGTCGGTACCCGCCTACTTGCGGAAGTGCGCTCCCTGGCTCGGCCCCGATGACGTCTCGAAGCTGCAGCGCGAGGACGCTCAGGCCTGGACGGTCTCCGACCTGCCGCTCCTGGACGCGGCACGGCAGCGGCTCGGCGACCCGGAGGCGTCGATCCGCAAGCGCCGTCACGACGCCTCTGTCGCCGCCGAACGCGCGCGCAGGGCCGACGTCATCGACCACATCCTCGAGGCCGATCCCGACGGCGAAGGTGCGGTGACGATGCTGCGCGGACAGGACCTGCAGGACACCCTGATCGACGAGAGCGCGCTGCCCGGCGCCGAACCGGAACCTCTCGCCGGTCCGTTCGCGCACATCATCGTGGACGAGGCTCAGGAACTGACCGACGCGGAGTGGCAGATGCTGCTGCTCCGCTGCCCGTCCCGCAGCTTCACCATTGTCGGGGACCGCGCCCAGGCCAGGCACGGGTTCGCGGAGTCGTGGCAGGAACGGCTCGAACGGATCGGGCTCGACCGGATCCACGTGGCCTCCCTGAGCATCAACTACCGGACGCCGGAAGAGGTCATGGCGGAAGCCGAGCCGGTCATCCGCGCCGTGCTCCCGGACGCCAATGTGCCGACTTCCATCCGCAGCGGCGACGTCCCCGTCGTACACGGGTCTGTTGCGGATCTGGGCTCGGTCCTCGACACCTGGCTGGCCACGCATGCGGACGGGATCGCCTGCGTCATCGGCGCCGGTGACACCGACCATGGCGCGTTCCGGGCGACGCCCCGCGTCAGGTCGCTGACCCCGGAACTGTCGAAGGGGCTCGAGTTCGACCTGGTCGTCCTCATCGACCCGGAGACGTTCGGCAAGGGGATCGAAGGAGCGGTCGACCGCTATGTCGCGATGACCAGGGCGACCCGGCAACTCGTCATCCTCACGAGCTCCCGACGTCGGCCGGACGAACGCCCGCTGCCGGCCGTACTCAGAGAATCCAGGTGAGGTACAGGCACACCGCGGTGCCGGCCGCGCCGCCGATGTAGAGGTACTTCATCACCACAGCCGCCCGCGTGCCGCGGACCCGGGCACCGACCGCGAACGCCTGCGTGCGCGCCGGGAAGATCCCGGTCGCGGCGAAGGGGACGCCAAGCGCCGCGACGATCCAGGCGATGAAGAAGAGGGCGTTCCAGCGCCAGGTCTCGGCGAGGCCGCTGGCCAGGTAGCCGCTGCCCGTCTGCTGCACCGGGACCTCGGCACCGGGCCGGTGCTCCCGTCGCAGCTCCGCGTCCCTCACCACGGCGGAGTCGTCCTCCGGGCGGAAGCTGCCGGAACAGACGGTCGTGTCGCTGCTGTTGCGGGTGCCCTGCTCGACCCAGCAGCGCTGGACGGTGAGGGTGCCGTGCCGTCCGGCGAGGCCCCCGGCGTGCGCGGCGTTGTAGACGGAGAAGCCGACGCAGACAAGCGCGGCCAGGAAGAAGACCCCGCCCAGCACCCGCCCTTTCCAACTCGGGGCGGGCAGCGGCGCGTTCGGGCCGTCCATACGGCCGAGCTCGAGTTCCGGCTCCGCCCGCCCGAAGATTCCGTGCCCGCGCTGCCCCAGCTCCATCATGTCCCCCACTCCTGCGGCTGAGGCGATCCCGGCTCGCTCGCTCCACGCCCGCGCACGCCTCCGCGAGGACACCCTAGTGCTGTGGCCGGGAAGGTGTGCGGGCCACCTCGGGAACGTGCAGCGGTCAGGCGGAACGCGGGGGGTCGAAGCCCGCGGCCTCGACGAAGTCGGGCCGGGGGTCGAGCGCGGCGGCCAGCCGGAAGTGCCGGCGCGCCTCGTCCGCGCGGTCGGCCCGCTGCAGCGTACGGCCCAGCGCGAAGTGAGCGAACGCGTTGTCGGGCTCGCGTTCCAGTACGGTCTGGAACTCTATCTCCGCCGGGCGCAGTTGCGCACCGAGGAAGAAGGCGCGGGCGCGCAGCAGCCGCGCCGCGGTGTTCTCCGGGTGTGCCGCGATGACCGAGTCCAGCAGCTTGACCGCGCCACGCGGGTCCCGCGCGTTCAGCAGCTGCTCGGCGGCACGGAACTCGATGACCAGGGTTTCGGGGGTGGCCTCAGGCACAGTGGCTGCCTCCTCACCGGAGCGGTGCGACGGTTTGGACGGTATCCCGTACGGGCGCGAGAACGCCCACGTCCCCCTACATATTCCCATCCGCAACCGTGCGCACTCCCTTCCCACCAGGGCGGGCTAGTGGGTGCCGGGGCGCTGGGCGCGCTCGCGCAGGCTCTCCCACACCTGCCGCACCCGCGGCTCCAGCTCCTCGAGCGGTCCGTCGTTGTCGATCACGATGTCGGCCACCGCCAGCCGCTCCGCACGCGACGCCTGCGCCGCCATCCGGGCGCGGACCTCCTCCTCCGCCATGCCGCGCGACCGCACCAGCCGGTCCAGCCGGGTCTGTGGCGAGGCGTCGACGACCAGGACAAGGTCGAAGAGGGGGGCGAGGCCGTTCTCGGTGAGGAGCGGTACGTCGTGGACGATCACCGCACCGCCGCCCGCTCCGTCGTCGGCACCGCCCGCCGTACCGCCCGCCGCTCCGTCCGTCCCGCCCGCTTCCCGCTCCAGCTGTGCGGAACGCTCGCCGACCAGCGGGTGCACGATCGCGTTGAGCGCGGCCAGCCGCTCGGTGTCGGCGAAGACGACCGAGCCGAGCTTCGGCCGGTCCAGGGTGCCGTCGGGCGCGAGGATCTCCTCACCGAACTCGGCGACCACCGCAGCCAGCCCGGGGGTACCCGGCTCCACCACCTCACGGGCGATCTTGTCGGCGTCGACGATCACCGCTCCGCAGGCGTCGAGCAGCCGCGAGACCTCGCTCTTGCCCGCGCCGATTCCACCCGTCAGTCCGACCTTCAGCATGTCCGCCACGCTATCGGGTGCGGCAACCGGTCACCGTGTGGAGCCCTCGCCAGTCCCGTCGCCGCGCCCGTTCTCGCCGTCACCCTCGCCTTCGCGCTCCGCGAGGAAGCGCTCGAAGACGGCGCCGAGTTCGTCGGCGGAGGGCAGTTCGGTGGTCTCGGCGACGAGGCTGCCGCGGGTCTCGGCCCCGGCGAGGGCGTCGTACTGCTGCTCCAGGCCGCGGACGACCCCGACCAGCTCCGCGTCGCCCTCGGCCAGCTGGCGCTCGATCTCGTTCTGCGTCGTGAGCGCCTCGTTGCGCAGGGCGAGTGCCACATCCGGCAGCACCAGCCCGGTCGCGGACGTGATGGCCTCGACGAGGACGAGAGCGGCGTCGGGGTAGCTGGAGCGCGCGACATAGTGCGGTACGTGCGCGGCCAGTCCGAGCACCTCGTGGCCGGACTCGGCGAGCCGCAGCTCGATGAGAGCCGCGGCGCTGCCGGGGACCTCGGCCTCGTCGAAGAGGGGGCGGTGACCGGGGACGAGGTCCGTGCGGTTGCCGTGCGGGGTGAGGCCGACCGGCCGGGTGTGCGGGACGCCCATCGGGATGCCGTGGAAGGTGACGGCGAGCCGTGCGCCGACACGTTCGGTGATCTCGCGGACCGCTGCGGTGAAGCCGTCCCACTCCGCGTCGGGCTCGGGTCCGGTCAGCAGCAGGAAGGGCGTGCCGGTGGCGTCCCGCGCGAGGCGCAGCTCCAGCCGCGGTGTGTCGTAGGAGACCCACTGGTCACGGCGGAAGGTCATCATCGGGCGGCGGGCGCGGTAGTCGATGAGGCGGTCGGCGTCGAAGCGCGCGACGGTGACGTAGGGCTGGGTCTCGTTGAGGCGCCGGACGATCTGCTCACCCGCCTCGCCCGCGTCCATGTAGCCCTCGAAGTGATAGAGCATCACCAGGCCCGCGCCGTCGGGGTCGTCGATGATGGCGTCGACCGCTTCGAGTCCACTCGCATCCCACGTGTACATGCTCTGCGCACCGTGCGGTTCCAGCACTGCTGCCCGCCCCTTCTTGTCGCGTTCACCCAGCACAACGGTCGCTGGACGGCCGGCATTCCCGCGGTCGCGGGAGCGGCCGCCGTAGGCAGCTGTGGACTACCCGCAGGTACGGGTGGTGCGCACAGCAACGAGGTGGGGCCCGCTCCCGAAGGAGCGAGCCCCGCTGTGCGTACTGTCCGCCGAGCGGCTGCCGCTGTTGTTCAGCGACGGGCCGTCAGCTTCAGCTCTGGCCGCCCGCGAGCTTCTCGCGGAGCGCCGCCAGCGCCTCGTCCGAGGCGAGGGCACCGGAGTCCTCGGTCGACTCCGAGGAGTACGACCCTCCGCCGCCGCCTGCCTGGCCACCGCCGCCACCGCCGCCGTTGCCGGCACCCGGCTGCGCCTGCGCGCCGCCGTTG
>NZ_JBOHCV010000110.1:0-5079 GCF_050698815.1 Streptomyces sp. | reverse complement strand
TGCTCTGACACCATGGCCCACGTGACTTATTCGTACGATGCCCCAGTATCGCAGTCGCTCTTCGACCGCGCCGCCGCCGTGACGCCGGGTGGCGTGAACTCTCCGGTCCGCGCGTTCCGCGCCGTGGGCGGTACGCCCCGCTTCATGGTGACCGGTGCCGGCCCGTACCTGATGGATGCGGACGGGAGGGAGTACGTCGACCTCGTCTGCTCCTGGGGGCCGATGATCCTGGGCCACTCGCACCCCGAGGTGATCGCCGCGGTGCAGGAAGCGGTCGCCCGCGGCACGTCCTTCGGTACGCCCGGCGCGGACGAGGTCGCTCTCGCCGAGGAGATCACCGACCGTATCGACCCCGTCGAGCAGGTGCGGCTGGTCTCCTCCGGGACCGAGGCGACGATGTCGGCGATCCGGCTGGCGCGAGGCTTCACCGGACGCGCGAAGATCATCAAGTTCGCCGGCTGCTACCACGGGCATGTGGACGCGCTGCTCGCCGCCGCCGGGTCCGGGGTGGCGACGCTGGGGCTGCCGGACACCCCTGGTGTGACGGGAGCGCAGGCGGGCGACACGATCGTGCTGCCGTACAACGATCTGGACGCCGTACGGGCCGCCTTCGCCGCCCGGCCCGACGAGATCGCCTGCGTCATCACCGAGGCGTCCCCCGGCAACATGGGCGTCGTGCCGCCGCTGCCCGGCTTCAACCAGGGCCTCAAGGAGCTGTGCCGGGAGCATGGCGCGCTCTACGTCTCCGACGAGGTGATGACCGGCTTCCGCGTCAGCAGGCAGGGCTGGTATGGGCTCGACGGCGTCACTCCCGACCTGCTGACGTTCGGCAAGGTGATGGGCGGCGGCTTCCCGGCCGCGGCCTTCGGCGGGCGCCGGGAGGTGATGGAGCATCTCGCCCCGGCCGGGCCCGTCTACCAGGCGGGGACGCTGTCGGGGAATCCGGTCGCGACGGCCGCCGGGCTCGCGCAGCTGCGGCTGCTGGACGAGCCGGCGTACGCGTCTGTGGACGCGGCCTCCGAGCAGCTGCGCGGCGCGGTCACCGAGGCGCTCACCAAGGCCGGCGTCGCGCACCGACTCCAGGTCGCGGGCAACATGTTCTCGGTGTTCTTCACCGACCGGCCGGTGACCGACTACGCGGGCGCACAGGCCCAGGAGACCTTCCGCTTCACCGCCTTCTTCCACGCGATGCTCGAGCGGGGCGTCTATCTGCCCCCGTCCGCCTTCGAGTCGTGGTTCCTCTCCACCGCCCATGACGACGGCGCGCTCGAGCGCATCGCCGACGCGCTGCCCGCCGCCGCCCAGGCCGCCGCGGAGGCCACGGCATGAGCGCCGGCCACGACAAGACCGTCACCGTCGTGCACGTCATGCGGCACGGCGAGGTCGAGAACCCGGGCGGCATCCTCTACGGCAGGCTGCCCGGCTACCACCTGTCCGAGCTGGGCCGGCAGATGGCCGACCGGGTCGCCGAGCAGCTCGCCGACCGTGACGTCACGCACGTCGCCGCCTCCCCGCTGGAGCGCGCACAGGAGACGGCGACCCCGATCGCCAAGACGCACGGTCTCGTCATCGCGAGCGACGAGCGGCTGATCGAGGCCGGCAACGTCTTCCAGGGCAAGACCTTCGGCGTCGGCGACGGTGCGCTGCGCCGGCCGTCGAACTGGCGCCACCTGCTCAACCCCTTCCGGCCGTCGTGGGGGGAGTCGTACGTGCATCAGGTCGTACGGATGCGGGCCGCCCTGGACGCGGCGCGGGACGCGGCGCGCGGACACGAGGCGGTCTGCGTCAGCCATCAGCTGCCCATCTGGATGCTGCGCAGCTTCGTCGAGCGGCGGCGTCTGTGGCACGACCCGCGCCGCCGGCAGTGCACCCTGGCCTCACTCACCAGCTTCACCTTCATCGGCGACACGATCGTCTCGGTCGGCTACACGGAGCCGGCGCGGGACCTGGTCCCCGCACATCTGCTGGCGGGCGCCAAGCGGATCAAGCCGGCCAAGCCCCGGGGGGCTTAGCCGAACGGGGGGCGCGGAAGATCCCTCCCGGGCGCATGCGAAACTTTTCACATGAGCCGGACCCGCGCCTTCCCGCGCCGCCCCGCCCCGCTGGCCGCCATGCTCGCCATGGTCGCGGCCGGAGCTTCGGTGCTGACCGGGTGCGGCGGGAGCGACACCGGATCGTCCTCCGGGGACACGAAGTTCGTCGAGGGCACCGGAGAGATCACCAAGGTGCGGAAGGCGGACCGGGAGGCGGCGCCGGACATCTCGGGCAAGGGTGTCGACGGTGAGCGGCTGAAGCTGTCCGACCACCGGGGGAAGGTCGTCGTCCTGAACGTATGGGGCTCCTGGTGCGCTCCCTGCCGGGCCGAGGCGCCGAACCTCGCCAAGGTCGCCGAGGAGACCAAGGCGGCCGGCAAGGACGTGCAGTTCCTCGGGATCAACACCCGCGATCTGGACCGGGCCAACGCCAAGGCGTTCGAGCGCAACTACGGCGTCGACTACCCGAGCTTCTACGACCCCAGCGGCAAGCTGATCCTGCGCTTCCCCAAGGGCAGCCTCTCGCCGCAGTCCATCCCCTCCACCCTCATCCTGGACCGGGACGGCAAGATCGCCGTACGGGCGCTGAAGGAGCTGAGCGAGAAGGAACTGCGCTCCGCCCTCGACCCGTTGACGGCGCGGAAGTGACCACGGCATGAGCCTGCTCGCCACCGGGGTGAACCAGACCGTCCTGAGCGGCGCTCTGCTGCTGGCCCTTCCCATCGCCGTGCTCGGCGGCCTGGTCTCCTTCTTCTCCCCGTGCGTACTGCCGCTCGTGCCCGGCTACCTCAGCTACGTCACCGGCGTCAGCGGCACGGATCTGGCCCAGGCCAAACGTGGCCGGATGCTGCTCGGGGCGGGGCTCTTCGTGCTCGGCTTCAGCGCGGTCTTCGTCTCCGGAGGCGCCCTGTTCGGCGGCTTCGGTGCGACCTTGCAGGAGCACCGGGTGGTCATCTCCCGGGTGCTGGGCGCGCTGACGATCCTGCTGGGACTCGCGTTCATGGGCGCGCTGGGCCCGCTCTCGCGCGTCACCTCGCGCGAGTTCCGCATCCACCGCCGGCCGGCGGTGGGGCTGGCGGGCGCCCCCATGCTGGGTGTGCTGTTCGGGATCGGCTGGACGCCGTGCATCGGACCGACGCTCGCCGCCGTGCAGACCCTCGCCTTCAGCGAGGCGAGCGCGGGGCGTGGCGCGCTGCTGACAGTGGCGTACTGCCTCGGACTCGGCGTCCCCTTCGTCGTCGCCGCCATCGCCTTCCGGCGCACCCTGGGTGCGTTCGGCTGGGTCAAGCGGCACTACGCGTGGGTGATGCGGGCCGGCGGCGTGATGCTCGTCGTGGTCGGCGTGCTGCTCGTCACCGGGGTCTGGGACCGGATCGTGTACGGCCTGCAAGTCTGGTCGTCCGACTTCACCGTGGGAATCTGAGCTATGCGTACGACGGAAACCGCCGGCACCGGCAGCACACCCGGGAGCGAGAGCGAGGAGGGCCGGCTGGCGCGGGAAGCCGAATCCCAGCTGTCCACGCTGTCCACCGCTCCCGGCGAGGAGCGGCTCAACGTCCCCTCCATGGGCGTGCTGGGCTGGGCCCGCTGGTTCTGGCGGCAGCTGACCTCGATGCGGGTCGCGCTGATCCTGCTCTTCCTGCTCTCCCTCGGCGCGATCCCCGGTTCGGTCATCCCGCAGACCGACGTCGACAAGGTCAAGGTCGAGGCGTTCCAGAAGAAGCACGACGTTCTCGCGCCCGTCTACGAGAAGCTGCAGCTCTTCGACGTCTACACCTCGGTGTGGTTCTCGGCGATCTACATCCTGCTGTTCATCTCGCTGGCCGGCTGCATCGTGCCGCGCACCTGGCAGTTCACGGGCCAGCTGCGCGGACGGCCCCCGCGCGCACCGCGCCGCCTGGACCGTATGCCCGTCTACACCACCTGGAAGACGGCCGCCGGCCAGGACGACGTGCTGGGCAGCGCGGCGAGACTGCTGGGCAGGCGGCGCTTCCGGGTGCAGCGCGACGGTGACGCCGTCGCCTCCGAGAAGGGCTATCTGCGCGAGGCGGGAAATCTCCTCTTCCACATCGCGCTGATCGTGCTGCTGCTCGCCTTCGCGGCCGGACAGCTGTGGGGGTCCGAGGGCGGCAAGCTGATCATCAAGGGCGACGGCTTCTCCCACACCCTCACCCAGTCCGACGACTTCAAGTCCGGCTCGCTCTTCGACGCGGACGACCTGGACTCCTTCGGCTTCAGCCTCGACGGCTTCGACGCCACGTACGAGGAGAGCGGCCCGGAGAAGGGCACCGCGCGCACCTTCCGCGCCGACGTCTCGTACTGGCAGGGCGCGGACGGCAAGGAGAAGAAGAGCTCGATCAAGGTCAACCACCCGCTGCAGGTGGGCGACTCGAAGGTCTTCCTGAACGGCAACGGCTACGCCCCCGTCGTATCCGTCAAGGACGGCAAGGGCCGGACCGCCTACCGGGGCCCGGTCGCCTTCCTGCCGCAGGACGGCAACCTGACCTCGTCCGGGGTCGTCAAGGTCACCGACTACCGCGACGCGAAGGGCCGCAAGGACCAACTCGGCTTCCAGGGCTTCTTCGTGCCGACCTTCGGCGGCTCGGGTTCCGGCTCGATGTTCTCGCAGTCGCCGTCCCTGAAGTACCCGGTGCTCTTCCTCACCGCCTACCACGGCGACCTCGGGATGGAGTTCGGAGCCGCACAGAGCGTCTACCAGCTCGACACCAAGCGCATGAAGCAGTTCAAGAAAGGCGACGGGAGCCCGCTGGCGAAGAAGATCCTGCCGGGCGAGACGATGAAGCTGCCCGACGGCGACGCCGAGTTGAAGTTCGAAGGCGTGCGCCAGTGGGCCCAGTTCCAGATCGTCCACGAGGTCGGCAGCGGCTGGGCGCTGGGCGGCGCGCTCGCCGCGATCGGCGGCCTCGCGGGCTCGCTGTTCATCCAGCGCAGGCGCGTGTGGGTGCGGGCTGTCGCCGGTCCCGAGGGACGTACGGTCGTGGAAATGGCCGGACTCGGCCGCAGTGAGTCCGCGAAGCTTCCCGAC
>NZ_JBOHCV010000109.1:0-7184 GCF_050698815.1 Streptomyces sp. | reverse complement strand
CGGGTGAGGCGGTGGAGGGTGTTGGTGATCTCTGATTCGGTCGCGCCGTCCAGTGCCGCCGTCGGCTCGTCCAGCAGCAGGAGGGGGCGGTCGGCGAGGAACGCGCGGGCCAGGGCGACGCGTTGGCGTTGGCCCGCGGAGATGCCCGCGCCCCCTTCGCCGAGGGTGGTGGCGGGGTCGAGGTCGTCGGCCGCGGCGTGGTGGAGGGCGGTGCGGATCTCGGCTGTCGTCGCGGTGGGGCGGGCCAGTCGTACGTTGTCGGCGATCGTGCCCGCGAAGAGGTGGGGGTGCTGGGGGACCCAGGCGATCTGGGCGTGCCAGCCCGGGAGTTCGAGGTCGTGCAGGTCGGTGCCGTCGACGCGGAGGTGGCCGGAGGTGGGGTGGGTGAAGCCGAGCAGGGCGTGGAGGAGGGTCGATTTGCCCGCGCCCGAGGGGCCCGCGAGCGCGACCGTTTCGCCGGGGGTCAGGGTCAAGTCCGTGGCGGGGAGGGAGTCTTCGGTGCGGCCGGGGTGGCGGACGGTGAGGGCGTTGAGGGTGATGGTGGCGGAGCGCAGGTCGGGAGCGCGGGTGTGGGCGGGGGGCGGGAGCGCCGAGTCGAGGGTGGCGAAGACCTGCTGCGCCGCGGCGAGGCCTTCGGCCGCGGCGTGGTACTGGGCGCCGACCTGACGGAGGGGGAGGTAGGCCTCCGGGGCGAGGACCAGGACCAGGAGGCCCGTGTACAGGTCGAGTTCGCCCGCGACCAGGCGCATGCCGATGCCGACGGCGACGAGGGCGACGGAGATGGTGGCGAGGAGTTCCAGGGTGAGGGAGGAGAGGAAGGCGATGCGCAGCGTGCGCAGGGTGGCGCGGCGGTAGTCGCCGGTGATGGCGCGGATGTTGTCGGCCTGGGCCTTGGCGCGGCCGAAGACCTTGAGGGTGGGCAGGCCCGCGACGACGTCGAGGAAGTGGTGGGAGAGCCGGGAGAGCAGGCGCCATTGGCGGTCCATGTGGGCCTGGGTGGCCCAGCCGATGAGGACCATGAAGAGCGGGATGAGGGGGAGGGTGACGGTGATGACCGCCGCGGAGATCCAGTCCGCGGTGACGATGCGGGCCAGTACGGCGACGGGGATGACGACGGACAGGGCGAGTTGGGGGAGGTAGCGGGCGAAGTAGGCGTCGAGGGCGTCGATGCCGCGGGTGGCGAGGGTGGTGAGGTGGCCGGTGTGCTGGGTGGCGAGGTACGACGGGCCCAGACCCGTCGCGTGGGAGAGGAGGCGGGTGCGCAGTTCCGACTTGACCGCGGCGCTGGAGCGGTGGGCGGCCAGTTCGGTGAGCCACGAGACCAGGGCGCGGGCCACCGCGGTGGCGGCGAGGAGGAGCAGGGGGAGGGTCTGGTCGGTGTGCTGGAGGGCGCCGACGATGATGCCGGCGATCAGCATGGCCTGGGCGATGACCAGCCCGGCGCCGGTCACGCCGAGTGCCACGGAGGCGACGAGGAAGACGCGGGTGGTGCGCGCGTAGCGCAGCAGGCGGGGGTCGACGGGTTTCATCAGTTCGCGATGTGCTGGGTGCCGATGCGCTTGCGGAAGACCCAGTAGGTCCAGCCCTGGTAGAGCAGGACGAGTGGGGTGGCGATGCCCGCGCACCACGTCATGATCTCGAGGGTGTACGGGCTGGAGGCGGCGCCCTCGACGGTCAGGCTCCAGTCGGGGTTGAGCGAGCTGGGCATGACGTCGGGGAAGAGGGCCAGGAAGAGCATGGCCGTGGTACCGGCGATGGCCACGCCGGACAGAGCGAAGGACCAGCCCTCGCGGCCGGCCGCGTTGAGGAGGACGGCGGCGGGCAGGGCGAGTACGGCGAGAGCCAGGGCGGGGAGGCTGGCGGTGCTGCCGGTGTGCAGCTGGGTCCAGATGAGGAACGTGGCGGTGAGTGCCGTGGTGACTGTGCCGAGGGTCGTGGCCAGGCGGGTTGCTCGTACGCGGATGTCGCCGACCGTCTTCAGCGCCGTGAAGACCGCGCCGTGGAAGGTGAAGAGGGCGAGGGTGACCAGGCCGCCGAGCAGGGCGTAGGGGGTGAGGAGGTCGAGGAGGTCGCCGGCGTAGTTCTTGTCGGCGCCGATGGGGACGCCGCGGACGATGTTGCCGAAGAGCAGGCCCCAGAGGAACGCGGGGAGCAGGGAGGTGGTGAAGAGGGCCAGCTCCCAGCGGTGCTGCCAGCTCTCCTCGGGGCGCTTGGCGCGGTATTCGAAGGCGACGCCCCGGATGATCAGGCAGACGAGGATGAGCAGGACGGGGAGGTAGAAGCCGGAGAGGAGGGTGGCGTACCAGTCGGGGAAGGCCGCGAAGGTGGCGCCGACTGCGCTGAGCAGCCAGACCTCGTTGCCGTCCCAGACCGGTCCGATGGTGTTGATCAGAACGCGGCGCTCTGCCCGGTCGCGGGCGAGGAGGCGGGTGAGGAAGCCGACGCCGAAGTCGAAGCCCTCCAGGAAGAAGTAGCCGGTCCACAGGAAGGCGATGGCCGCGAACCAGACGTCGGGAAGATGCATCGCACGCTCCTCAGTACGAGAAGGCCATCGGCCGGTCGGCGTCGTCGCCGCCGATCCTGGTGGGCGGGTTGAGGTCGGAGTCGGTCAGCTCGGGCGGTCCGGCCTTGATGTACTTGCAGAGGAGTTTGACCTCGATGACGGCGAGCGCCGCGTAGAGGGCGATGAAGACGAGCATCGAGGTGAGCACCTCGCCCTGGGAGACACCGGGTGAGACGGCGGCGGAGGTGGGCAGCACGCCGTAGACGGCCCAGGGCTGGCGGCCGGTCTCGGTGAAGATCCAGCCCCAGGCGTTGGCGATCAGCGGGAAGCCCATGGTGAGCAGGGCGAGCCGCCAGTACCAGCGGGTGAGGGCGGGGCCCAGTTCGCGGTCGCGGGTCAGCGCGAGGCGGGGGACCTGGTCGGCGGTGGTGCGCAGGCGGGGGGCGAGCCAGAGCCGGCGGCGGGTGAGGTACAGACCGGCGGCGCCGAGGGCGAAGGAGGACATGCCGAAGCCGATCATCCAGCGGAACGACCAGTAGGCGACCGGGATGTTGGGGCGGTAGTCGGTGATGTCGAGGGTGTCGCCGTACTTCTCCCGGAGCGCCTTCTCGGTGTCGTTGATGCCGGGAACGGACTCGGAGAAGTTGTCGTGCGCGAGGAAGGAGAGCAGGCCGGGGATCTCGACGGCGACCTCGTTGTGGCCGGCGTCGACGTCGCCGTAGGCGAAGAGTGAGAAGGGGGCCGGTCCCTGGGTCTCCCAGAGAGCTTCGGCGGCGGCCATCTTCATCGGCTGCTGGTCGTACATGATCTTGCCGAGCCGGTCGCCGCTGACGGCGGTGAGCGCGCCCGCGATCACCATGGTGATCAGGCCGAGCCGGAGCGATGCCCGCATGACGGGCAGGTGCTGCTTGCGGATCAGGTGGTACGCGGCGACCCCGACCATGAACGCGGCGCCGGTGAGGAAGGCGGCGACCATGGTGTGGGCGAACTGGGCCAGGGCGGTGTTCTGGGTGAGCACCCGGAGGAAGTCGGTGAGTTCGGCGCGCCCGTTGTCCGGGTTGACGCGGTAGCCGACGGGGTGCTGCATCCAGGAGTTGGCGGCCAGGATGAAGTAGGCGGAGAGGATGGTGCCGAGGGCGACCATCCACATGCAGGCCACATGGATCCGCTTCGGCAGCTTGTCCCAGCCGAAGATCCACAGGCCGATGAAGGTGGACTCGAAGAAGAAGGCGATGAGCGCCTCGAGGGCGAGCGGGGCACCGAAGACGTCGCCGACGAAGCGGGAGTAGTCCGACCAGTTCATGCCGAACTGGAACTCCTGGAAGATGCCCGTCACCACCCCCAGCGCGATGTTGATCAGGAAGAGCTTCCCCCAGAACTTGGTGGCCTGGAGGTACTTCTCCTTGCCCGTGCGCACCCAGGCGGTCTCCAGGCCCGCGACGAGCGAGGCGAGCGAGATCGTCAGCGGGACGAAGAGGAAGTGGTAGACGGTCGTGACGCCGAACTGCCAGCGCGCCAGGGTCTCCGGCGCCAGAGCTAGATCCTCCACCGGCTCTCTCCTTCGGCTCGCGCCGTGACCGGGGGCCGGTTCGTCCGCGTTCGGACGGGGATGACCAGAGGACAGGCGGTGTTCGTGAATGAGTTCACATTCACAAGCTATAGTACGACCGTCCCGCCGAGGCTGTGGAGGGGGGTCCCCGAAACGCCCGCAAAGGGAGTCGGCAGCCGGAATCGGGCCCACCCGGTGTGCCGGGCGGGCCCGTTCGCTCAGTACTCGCTCTTGCGGAAGGCCCCCGCCGTCTGCAGGAAGATGTCGTTCGCCTCGGTCTCCCCCACCGTCACCCGCAGGCCCTCACCCGCGAACGGCCTGACCAGCACACCCGCCCGCTCGCAGGCCGCCGTGAAGTCGAGCGTACGGCCGCCGAGCCGCAGCCAGACGAAGTTGGCCTGCGACTCGGGCACCGTCCAGCCCTGCGCGATCAGCTCGCGGGAGACCCGGGCACGCTCGGCGACGAGCGCCTCGACACGTTCCCGCAGCGCGTCCTCGCTGCGCAGCGAGGCGACGGCCGCGTCCTGGGCGACCTGGCTGACGCCGAAGGGCAGGGCGGTCTTGCGGAGCGCCGCGGCCACCGGTTCGTGCGCGACGGCGAAACCGACCCGGAGCCCGGCCAGCCCGTAGGCCTTGGAGAAGGTGCGCAGCACGACCACGTTGGGACGCTCGCGGTACAGCTCTATGCCGTCGACGACGCGCTCGTCCCGTACGAACTCGCGGTACGCCTCGTCCAGCACCACGACCACGTCGTCCGGCACCCGGTCCAGGAAGCGCTCCAGGGCGGGGCGCGGGATGGCGACGCCCGTGGGGTTGTTGGGGTTGCAGACGAAGACGAGCCGGGTGCGGTCGGTGACCGCGTCGGCCATCGCGTCCAGGTCGTGCTCCTCGTCCGCGGTCAGGGGCACCTGCACCGAGGTCGCACCGGAGATCTGCGTGATGATCGGGTACGCCTCGAAGGAGCGCCAGGCGTAGATCACCTCATCGCCCGGCTCCGCTGTGCACTGCACCAGCTGCTGCGCGACTCCGACCGAGCCGGTGCCGGTGGCCAGGTGTTCGACGGGAACCTCGAAGCGGTTTGCCAGCTCGGCGAACAGGGCGGCACACGTCGCGTCGGGGTAGCGGTTGGCGTCCGCGGTGCCGGCGGTCATTACCTCCAGGACCCCGGGCAGCGGCGGGTAGGGGTTCTCGTTGGAGGACAGCTTGTACACCTTGGAGCCGCCGGCCGGGGCGGACCGGCCCGGCTTGTAGCTGGGGATTCCGTCGAGCGCGCCGCGCAGCCTGGGAGTCTTCTCGCTCACCGCTGGTCCTCCTTGACCCTCGTGAACACCAACACACCAATACTGCTCACCCTAAGAGGAATCGGGGGCGGGGCGTGCGGGCCTGTGTCATGAGCTCCCCCACGCTCTCCCGCGCTGGTGGCGAACGCTGTGGCGCGCGTCACTCATGAAGGTGAGTCGATACCTCCTCGCAACCTCGCAGCATCCGTGGGCGCAGGCGCCCCCGGAGGGCGGCAATACTGCGACTACTCCGCCAACTCCCGGGAATTCCAAGGCAGTTGGGGGTTGGCAGGCTTGCAGAATCGTGCCTTCGCAAGCACCCTCGAACGGCACCGCACCCCCTCCGACGCGGGCCTACGATCAGTTCGCCATGACAGCAGCAGAGAAGCATCAGGTAAGCCGGGCGGCGGCCGCGCGCCGGGCACGCGGGGGAAGCCGACTGAACGGCCGCGCGGGCATCCGCGACGTCGCCGCCGCGGCCGGTGTCTCCATCACCACTGTCTCCGACGCCCTCAACGGCAAGGGCAGGCTGCCCGACACCACCCGCGGCCACGTGCGCGAGGTGGCCGAGCGGCTCGGCTACCGCCCGTCGGCCGCCGCCCGTACGCTCCGGACCGGAAAGTCCGGACTCATCGGGCTCACGGTCACCACCTACGGTGAAGAACCGTTCACCTTCACCGAGTTCGCCTACTTCGCCGAAATGGCGCGGGCCGCCACCTCCGCGGCCCTGGCCCGCGGATACGCGCTGGTCATCCTCCCCGCCACCTCACGCCACGACCTGTGGTCCAACGTCGCCCTCGACGGCACCGTCGTCATCGACCCCTCCGACGACGACCCCGTCGTCTCCGAGCTGGTGCGCTCCGGGCTTCCCGTCGTCTCCGACGGCCGCCCCGGCGGCTCGCTGCCCGTCGCCGCCTGGGTGGACAACGACCACGAGGAGGCCGTCCGCGGGCTCCTCGACCACCTCGCCGAATCCGGCGCCCGCCGCATCGGGCTGCTGACCGGCACCAGCACCGACACCTACACCCGCCTGTCCACCACCGCCTACTTCGACTGGTGCGAACGCGTCGGCCAGGAGCCGGTCTACGAGCACTACCCCGCCCACGACCCCTGCGCGGGCGCCGTCGCAGCCGACCGGCTGCTGGCCCGGCCGGACCGGCCCGACGCGGTCTACGGCCTCTTCGACCCCAACGGCACCGACCTGCTCGCCGCCGCCCGCCGCTACGGCCTGCGCGTACCCGAGGACCTGCTGCTGGTGTGCTGCAGCGAGTCCAGCGTCTACGCCACCACCGAGCCGCCGATCACCACCCTCTCCCTCAAGCCGGGCCGGACCGGCAACACCGTCATCCAGCTCCTCATCGACGCCATCGAAGGAGTCGATGCCGGGCAGCCGGTGCAGCAGGTGATGCCGACCGACCTCATCGTCCGTACGTCCTCGCAGCGCCGGTCGCCGCGCACCACCATCAGCGCGCCGCGCGCTCCCGCATCCGACTGACGGCCGGCCGTACCCGTGGGCGCGGTGGCCCGGGCGCGGCGCCGCGAATCCTCGCGGACGAGAGGGGAATTTCCGGAGGAATGTGCCATCGCCTCACCCCCGGACCGCAATTGCCACCCCCAGGTGCGTCGCGAGGCGCTACAGGCGTTCCTATGATGGGCGCACGACACCGGGACCCGCTCCCGACCTGTGAACCTGTGAACCCATGCACCCGTGCGCCTGCGGACCGGTGGGGTCAGCACGACAGGCAGCGGGCGGGGGATCCCCGCCGCGGCAGGCAGGGGACGGTTCGGCAGGTGCACAGCAGCGCGCGATGGTGGAGGGGTCGGATGACTCAGGGGGCCGGTCAGGGATCCG
>NZ_JBOHCV010000108.1:0-19107 GCF_050698815.1 Streptomyces sp. | reverse complement strand
CCCCCCCCACCACCTCACCGAGCAGGGCTTGCGGTTCGTCGTCCTGGAGGCGGCCGAACGCATTGGTCAGTCATGGCGGTCACGCTGGGATTCCCTGAATCTGTTCACTCCGGCCCCCTTTTCCCACTTACCCGGGATGGCATGTGCGGCGGGCAGCGGGCGCTATCAGACCAAGGACGAGCTGGCCGAGTATCTGGAGGCCTATGCTGCTCGCTTCCGGCTCCCGGTGCGTCTCGGCTGCGGTGTGGAGCGGCTCACGCGGCACGACGGCCAGTACCTGCTGACCGCAGGCGATCACAAGGTGGCCGCTCCCCATGTGGTCGTGGCCACAGGGGCATTCGGGGCCCCGTTCATGCCTGAGTTCGCCAACGCGCTCGACCCCTCGATCATGCAGCTGCACTCGAGCGACTACCGCAATCCCGACCAACTGGCCGACGGACCCGTGCTCGTGGTCGGCGCGGGGAACTCCGGAGCGGAGATCGCGCTGGAGACGGCGGGGCGTCACGAGACCTGGCTGGCCGGCCGGGACACCGGATACGTCCCTTTCCACATGGGCACATTGACTTATCGCATGATGACCAAGATCCCGGTCAACCGATGGCCGGGGCGGGCCATCGCCGCGGCGGGAACCGGCCGGGGGCACCCGCTGATCAGCGTGAGTCCAGACGACCTGAGCCGGGTGGGCGTACGGAGGGTGCCGCGAGTGGAGAGCGCCGACGGCGGGCGTCCGGTGCTGGCCGACGGTATCTGCCTCGACGTGGCCAACGTCATTTGGTCGACCGGCTACGTTCCGGACTACACCTGGGTCGACCTGCCGGCCTTTGAGCCGCACCACCACCCGCCCACCCATCGGGGCGTGGTGTGCGGCGAACCCGGCCTGTACCTGCTAGGGCTGCCCTTCCAGGCGACGGTCGCTTCCCATCTGATCGGCGGCGTCGGGAAAGACGCCGCGTACGTCGTGCGCCGGATTGTGGCGCGCAGCCGCTCGGAGGCGGGGGCCGAACGGCGCCGGCGCTCCCCGTCCGACGCGACGGCTCAGCACTGAACGGCTTCGGCAGAGCACCACAACTGGGCGCATAGATCCCAGTGTTGACGCTCTCACAAGCCGTTAGTACCGTCCGTTCTACATAGAGACATGGAATAACGTACTACGGGAGGATGTGCACGTTTCATGGGGCTCATCGAGCAAAAGCTGTTCCCGGGGAAGAAGGCGGAGGACATCCCCGCGCTGGCGAAGGCCGAGACCGAACCGACCATTGTCCCGTTCTTCGCGGACCACGACATCATGGTCAATCCCTATCCGCTCTATCAGCGGCTGTTGAGAGACAGCCCGGTACATGAGCTCGGCGATTCCGTGGTGCTGATGCGGTACGCGGACGTGTCGGCAGCGCTGCGCCACCCGAAGGTCAGCAGCGATGACGCGCACGGCGCCGGGCAGCAGAGCAGAATCGCCTCCGGAGAACTGCCGCAGAACATCGTCGACAGCCTCGGGCAGCGTTCCTTCCTGCACCGCGACCCGCCCGACCACACCCGGTTACGCGGCGTCGTGAGCGAGATGTTCACCCCACGCCGGATCGAGCGGCTGCGGCCGCTGGCGCAGCGATTGGTGGACGAAGCCATTGAGGCGACCGCCGGCCGCGGCGAGATCGAGCTGATCGAGGAACTGGCCTACCCCCTGCCCATCAAGGTCGTCTGCGAGCTGCTCGGCATCCCGGCAAAGGAGCACCTGGGCGAAGTGGCGTGGAAGCGGTCCCAGCTCTGCTGCGACTTCGAGGCCCCCGCCAGCGCCGGCGCCTGCGTCCATTACAGCGCCGGGGTACAGGACGACATGACGGCCTACTTCTCCCGGCAGATCGAGGCCAAGCGCGGTAACCCCGGCGACGACCTGCTGACCCTGATGCTCGAGGCCGAGCAGCGTGGCGAGATATCCGAGTCGGAGATCAACGATACCTGCAGGCTCATGGTGGTCGCCGGACACGAGACCACGATCAGTCTGATCACGAACGGCCTGCTGGCACTGCTGCGCAGTCCGGACCAGCTGGAGTTGCTACGCACCCGTCCTGAGCTGGCGACAGGCGCGGTCGAGGAGACACTGCGCTACGACTCCCCCATCCAGTTCACCCGCCGAGTCGCCGCCGAAGACCTCGAGATCAACGGAACCCGCGTCCGGCGCGGCACGACCATCCTGCTCTGGCTGGCGGCCGCCAACCGTGACCCCGAGCGCTTCACCGACCCCGACCGGTTCGACATCACCCGTCCCGACAGCCACCAGCATCTTGAGTTCGGTGGCGGGATCCACTACTGCCTCGGAGCCCCGCTGGCACGCATGCAGGGCGAGGTCGCGCTCGCCACGCTGGTGCGCCGGCTCGTCAATCCGGAACTCACCTTGGACCCCCCCATCTACATGCCGGACGCCGTGCACGCCATCCAGGCGATGACCGTCAAGTTCACCCAGGTCAACCCGGCCTCCTGACCGGCCGCCGGGCTCAGCGGACAGCCGCCCACCACTACGGGAGATCTGACGTGGTTTCCGAGACCCTGACCAAGCGCGTGGCCGAAGCCGTCACCGGCAGCACGGAGTTCCTGTTTGCCCGGCAGCGGGACGGCGGGGGCTGGACGGACCGACTCTCCTCCTCGGCCATCCCCACCGCGCTGGCGCTGCTCGCCCTGGCCAGGGCGGACCGTACGGCACACGAGGAGGAGATCGCCACCGGGCTGCGCTGGCTGCGGGAGAATCAGCGGGAGGACGGTGGCTGGAGCGTCGCCGACGCCGCCCCGCCGAGCGACCTCAGCGTGGCGGCCTTCGCGGTCGCCGCGCTGAAGCTGCTCGACCCCGAGGGTTCCCGCGAGAGCCTAGACCGGGCCAAGTCGTACATCGACGCCGAGGGCGGCGAAACCGCGCTCTTCCCGAACGTCAGGACCTGGCGCGAACTGGCCGCCATCTGCTGGTCGATGGAAGGGCTCCGGGGCCCGCAGGAGCAGCCCGTCCAGCCGCTCGAGGTCATTCTCATGCCGGCCCCGTTACGCAACCGGGCTTCCATCGCGCTGCCGGGCGTCATCGCCCTCGGCATCGCCCAGTCGCGGATGCTGCCGGCCGCCTTCCCCCGCAGGGTCGTGCGGCGGGCGGCGGAGGCCCGGGGCCTGGAGTGGCTCCGGGCGGTCATGGCCTCCAACGGCGGCATCGAGGAGTGCCCGCTGATGTCCGCGCTCATCTATACGAGCCTCAATATCGCCGGCGATGACATTGGATCCGACATCCAGCAGGGCTGCCTGGAATATCTCCGCGAGACCCGAAGGCCGGACGGCTCCTGGGCCATCGACCGGGACCTGGAGCTCGCGGTGACCTCCTACGTCGTCTTCGCACTCGCCGAAACCTCGGACGTGGCGATGGATCCGCGCCTGCGCCCGACCCGTCAGTGGCTGCTGAAGAACCAGTGGAACGCTCCCTTCGATCCGCTGAAGCTGCCGGCGGGCGGCTGGTCGTGGGCGGGTCCGTCCGGCTGGCCGGAGTCCGAGGACACCGCGGTGGTGCTGACCGCGCTGCTGAAACTGGGGCTGCCGAAGAAGCATCCCGCGGTGCGTAAGGCGCTGCGCTGGCTCAACTCCATGCAGAACAAGGACGGCTCCTGGTCTGAGTGGATCCGCGGCTCCTCGATGGTGCACGACGGTCCGTGCCCCGGCGTCACCTCGTATGTAGTGCAGGCCTTCGACCAGCTGGGCCTCGAACGCGCGCCGGGGTCGCGGACCGCGCGAGCCCTTGAGTACTACGAGAAGCTGCAGGAGCCGGACGGCTCGCTGGCATCGCTGTGGTTCCGAGACGCCACCCACGGCACGGCGAAGGTCCTGGAGACCTACGCCCAGCTCGGCAAGGTCACGGACCCCGTGCCCGCGCGGGCGCAGGCGTGGCTCCTTGACAGCCAGCGCCCGGACGGCGCCTGGCCGGCGAAGGCCGTCGAGGGGGCGCCGACCGGCGGCACCGTGGAGGAGACGAGCTGGGCACTGTACTCGCTGCTGCGGGCGGGAGTCTCCCCCTGGGACGAGCGGCTCGTCCGAGCCGTGGAGTGGCTCGTCGAACAGCAGGACCCCCGCGGGACCTGGCGGGAGAGCGTCGTGGGCCTCTATTACGACCAGCTCTATTACAGCGACGACCTGATCGCCCATACGTCCGCGCATCGGGGCCTCGGGCGCTGGCTGGCCATGGCCGGCGCGAGTACCTCGGCGGCAGCCCAGGTACAGCCCTGACGAGCAACCGACCCGGGAGCTGACATGCGATTCCACTCACCCGAGCCCGAGACGCTCGCCCATTGGGTGCTCGACGGATGCGAGCGCGCCATCCAGCTGGTGGCCGACCTCGACGATGACCAGATGGTCGGGCCGCTGCTTCCTACGGTGAACCCGCTGATCTGGGAGATCGGCCACGTGGCCTGGTTCCAGGAGAAGTTCGTGCTGCGCGACGCCGGCGGCCGGGCTCCGCTCCTCGCGCACGCCGACGCGCTCTACGACTCGGGCGCTATCCCCCACGACACTCGCTGGTGGCTGAAGCTGCCGTCGCGGGAGCGGACCATCGCGTACATGCGGGAAGTGGCGGAACAAGTCGTCGAGGAGGTCACGCACCCGCACGCCACCGACATCGTGCGCCACTTCGCCCGCTACACCGTCCACCACTACGACACCCACACGGAGGCGTTCACCTACACCCGGCAGAACCTGGGCTACCCCGCTCCGGCGCTGCCCGGCCTGACCGACGCCGAATCACCTGGGGCCGCCGGGGCACTGCCCGGCGACATCCGGCTCGACGGTGGCGAGTTCCTGCTGGGCGCGGTCCGCGATGACCCCTTCGTCTACGACAATGAGAAATGGGGCCACCGAACGAAGGTGGCGCCGTTTGCCATTGCGCGGGCACCGGTCACTCAAGAGGAGTTCGCCGCCTTCGTCGACGACGGCGGCTATGAAGACCCTCGGCTGTGGTCGGACAGCGGGGAATGGCTCGCCGCGACCGGCGCCCGGCACCCGGTCTACTGGCGCCGCGCAGCGAACGGCTGGGAACGACGGCACTTCGATACCTGGATCGCCCTCGAACCGCACCTGCCGGTGCACTACGTGTGCTGGTGGGAGGCGGACGCGTACTGCCGGTGGGCGGGCCGTCGGCTGCCGGGCGAGGCGGAGTGGGAGTTTGCCGCCACCGGCGGGCTGACACCCAAGCCGCCGTATCCGTGGGGCGACGGCGAGCCCGACGCGAAGGCCGCGGCGACGGATTGGCACGGCAACGGCCCCGCCGACGTGGCCGCGTGCCCGGCAGGTGACAGTCCGACCGGCTGCCGGCACATGATCGGCAACGTCTGGGAGTGGACGGCCGACGACTTCCGCGCCTACCCCAATTTTGAACGGGACTCCTACGCCGAGAACTCCGAGCAGTTCTTCGGCAGCCGCAAGGTGCTGCGCGGCGGCTCCTGGGCCACCCGGGCCCGGTACGTGCGCACCACCATGCGTAACTATTTCACCCCTGACCGGCGTGACGTACTCGGCGGCTTCCGCACCTGCGCGGTCGAAAGATGATTCTCATCATCACCCCCGCCGGGACCGACAACACCCACGGCAACGGCGTGTCCGCACGGCGGTGGGCGGAGGTCCTGCGAGGGCTCGGGCACCGCGTCAAGGTCGCCGACGACTACCGGCCGGGGGCATACGACGCGCTCCTCGCGCTGCACGCCCGCAAAAGCGCGTCCGCTGTGCGCGTCTTCAGCCGGGAGCACCCGCGGGCGCCCATCGTGCTCGCCCTCACCGGTACGGACCTCTACCCGGACCTCGCCACCGCGGGCGTGGACCCGGCGGTGCTCGATCTCGCCGACCGGCTGATCGTGCTGCAGCCCCGCGGCATGGACCAGCTGCCGCCCGCCCTCGTCCCGCGCACCAGGGTCATCGTGCAGTCCGTGCCCCGGATACCGCTCACTCCCCCGCGCCCGGACTGCTTCGAAGTGGCGTTCCTGGCGCACGTACGGCCGGTGAAGGACCCCCTGCGCCTGATCGAGGCGGTGGGGCTGCTGCCCGCCGACTCCAGTATCCGCGTCTCGCACGCCGGTGCATCGCGAGACCCGGCGCTGGCCGCCGAGCTCACTGCCGCCGCGGCCGGCACCGGCCGCTACGACTGGCTCGGCCCGCTGCCCCGCCACCAGGCGTTGTCCGTGCTCGCGCGCAGTCGGCTGTTGGCACTGACGTCATTGCACGAAGGCGGTGCCAATGTGGTCTCGGAGGCGCTCGCCGCCCGGGTCCCCGTCATCTCGACCGCCATCCCGGGCTCCATCGGCCTCCTCGGTGATAATTATCCGGGCTATTTCCCGGCCGGAGACACCGCAGCGCTCGCGGAAATTCTTTATGCCGCGGAGAAGGACTTCCACGGATTCCACCGAAGGCTCTGCGCCTGCTGCATGGAAATCGCGCCCATCGTCGAACCGGAGCGCGAGCGTGCCGCCTTCGCGGAGCTGCTGTCCGACCTCTTGCCGCGCGCTGCGCGGGAGCGTGACTCCGCCATTACCTAACGGAATACGAACGGAGTCCGGACCGTCATGTCCTTCCCTCCCCAGTTGCGCCGGGTGCTCGTCGTCACGACTCTCAGCTCCTTCCTGGCCTTCCTCGACTCCACGATCGTCAACGTGGCGCTGCAGTCCCTCTCGCGGACCATGGACACCTCGCTGTCCACCGTTCAGTGGCTGATCACCGCCTACCTGCTGGCCCTGGCGGCAGCACTGCCGACGGCGGGGTGGGCGTCGGATCGGTTCGGCGCGAAGCGGGTGTACCTGTGGTCCGTTGCCGGCTTCACCTTGGGATCTCTCGCCTGCGGCCTCGCCACCTCCATTGGGCAGTTGATCGCCTTCCGCGCCATTCAGGGCGGAGCGGCGGCACTGGCGACATCAGTGGCCACGATGCTCGCGGTGCGCGCGGCAGGGCCGGAGCTGATTGCCAAGGTCATGAGCGTCACCGGCGTACCGACCGTCCTTGCGCCGATTGTCGGCCCCGCCATCGGCGGCCTGCTGCTCGAGCACGCCGGTTGGCGGTGGATATTCCTGATCAACGTACCCATCGGCGCCGCGATCGTGGCCATGAGCCTGCGTCTGCTGCCACCCGAAGCCGACAGCGGGCAGGGCACCCGCCTGGACGTGCCCGGCCTGGCCACTCTGGCGATGGCCTGCGTCGGCCTCACCTACGGGCTCGCCGAGCTGGGCGAGGGCGGGGATCTCGCCGCGACCGCGGTGCTGTTGCCTGTCGGCGCAGGGCTCGCTCTGCTTGCGGCCTTCGTTGTGCATGCACTGCGGTCCCCGGCACCCCTGCTCGATCTGCGGCTGCACCGCATTCCCAGGTTCGCCGCTGCTGCAGTCACCAACTTCTGCCTCGGCGCGGTCACCTTCGGCGCGTTCATGCTGCTGCCGCTGTACTTTCAGATCGCCCGCCACGAGAACACCGTCGACACCGGCCTGCTGTTGATCCCCCAGGGCGTCGGCACGGCAATCGCCATCGCGTTCAGCGCTAAGCTGACCAAGGCCCTCGGCACCGGCCGGACCGCATTACTGGGCGGACTGATCAGCGTGGTGGGCACTGTGCCGTTCGTGCTGATCGCGGAGAACACGTCGTACTGGCTGCTCGGCGTGGCCATGGTGGTACGCGGCATGGGGATCGGCGCGGCGATCGTGCCCGCCATGACCGCGGCCTACGTCGTAGTTCCGCCGACGGCCATCGCCGATGCCACGGTGCAGCTCAGCGTGTTGCAGCGGATAGCCGGTTCACTGAGCACCGCGGTCTTCGCCGTGGTGCTGCAGAACGAGCTGGCCGGGGCTGCCACCCCCGGTGCCCAGGCGGACGGGTTCGGCACCGTCTTCTGGTGGGTCTTGGCGACCGGACTGTGCGCTGCGGCGCCGATGCTCCTACTGATCGCGGCGGAGCGGAGGGACGCACGGGCGGCGGCGCCCGGGAACGAAGACACAATGCCGGACGCAGCGGACCGGAAGGCTTGGTAATGGCCGAGCCCTGGGGTGTTCCGCTGAAATCGACATCAGTGGCGACCGGACATACACGCCCCTACCGTGGGCGAATCTATTCGCGGAGGTGAGCCGTCTATGGGCCTGCTGGAGAAGCTGAATGACCCAGCGGATTTGCGAATGCTGGATTCTTCGCAGTTACCGGAACTGGCAGCAGAGATCCGTAACTTCCTGGTGACAAAGGTGTCAAAGACGGGCGGACATATCGGACCAAATCTCGGCGTTGTTGAGCTGACCATCGCGCTGCACCGGGTATTCGACTCGCCGCGCGACCGCCTGCTGTTCGACACCGGCCACCAGGCCTATGTGCACAAACTGCTGACCGGCCGCCGGACGGGATTCGAGCGGCTGCGGCAGCGCGATGGCCTGTCCGGATACCCGAGCCGGGCGGAGTCCGAACACGACCTCATCGAGAACTCCCACGCCTCCACCGCCCTGTCGTACGCCGACGGGCTCGCCAAGGCCCACCAGCTGCGCGGGCTCGACGGCCGTGTCGTCGCCGTCGTCGGCGACGGCGCCCTGACCGGCGGGATGGCCTGGGAAGCACTCAACAACATTGCGGCCTGTGAGGACCGCCCTGTGGTGATCGTCGTGAACGACAACGGCCGGTCCTACGCACCGACCATCGGCGGCTTCGCCAGCCACCTCGCTTCGCTGCGGCTGGATCCCGGCTACGAGAATGCGCTCAGCTTCGTGAAGCGGGTGATGCCGCAGGCACCGGTGGCGGGCGCGGCGGTCTACGAGGCGCTGCACGCCCTCAAGAAGGGCCTCAAGGACGCCCTCGCCCCGCAGGCGATGTTCGAGGACCTGAGCCTCAAGTACGTCGGTCCGGTCGACGGCCACGATCTGCGTGCTCTGGAGGACGCGCTGTGTGCGGCCCGCTCGTACGGCCGGCCGGTCATCGTGCACTGCGTCACCCAGAAGGGGCGTGGCTACCCGCCCGCGGAGAGCCACGCCGAGGACTGCTTCCATGGCCCCGGCGCCTTCGACCCGGTGACGGGCCGGCCGCGGGTATCCGCGAGCACCTCATGGACCAAGGTGTTCGGCTCCGAGTTGGTGCAGGCCGGGGCGGAGCGGTCGGACATCGTGGCGCTGACGGCGGCCATGCTGCACCCGACCGGGCTCGCCCCCTTCGCAGAGGCGTACCCCGACCGGATCTTCGATGTGGGCATCGCCGAGCAGCATGCGGTCACGTCAGCGGCAGGTCTGGCCATGGGCGGGCTGCACCCCGTGGTGGCCGTGTACGCCACCTTCCTCAACCGCGCGTTCGATCAGGTCCTCATGGACGTGGCGCTGCACCGGTTGCCGGTCACGCTGGTCCTCGACCGCGCGGGCGTGACCGGCAGCGACGGGCCAAGTCACAACGGCATGTGGGACCTGTCGATCCTGCAACTGGTTCCCGGCCTGCGGCTTGCCGTCCCGCGCGACGGCAGCCGGTTACGCGAGCTGTTCCGCGAGGCCATCGCGGTCGCCGATGCCCCCACCGCGATCCGCTTCCCCAAGGGCGCTGTGGCGGAGGACATCGACGCTGTCGGCAAGCTCGGTGGCATGGACGTCCTCCTGCGAGCCGCAGGACTGGCACGGCTCGATGGCGGGTCCGAAGATGTCCTCCTCGTCGGCGTCGGCGTCATGGCCGGTGTCTGTGTGGAGGCCGGTCGATTGCTCTCCGCCCAGGGCCTCGGCATCACCGTCGTCGATCCGCGGTGGGTCAAGCCCTTGGACCCCGCGCTCCTCCGGGCGGCCCGCAGCCACGGGCTGGTCGTCGTCGCCGAGGACAGCGGACGCGTAGGCGGCACCGGCGACGCGGTAGCCAGGGCCCTGCGCGACGCGGCGGTGGCCACACCCGTACGGACCTACGGCATCCCCCAGGAGTTCCTGGAGCACGCCGGCCGAAACGAGATCCTCGCCGACGTCGGCCTGACGGCGCAGAGCCTGGCCGACTCCATCGCCAAGCTCGTCCAGATCCCGCTCGACACATCCGGCGACGGCCGATCCGTCCCCCTGCACGCGTGAGGAGACCGCCATGCCCAGTGTCAACCTCGGCATGCCCAGTACCGCATCTCGACCGGCGCAAAGGCGGCTGTCCCGTCCAATTCAAGTCGGGCCGGTGGGCGTGGGCGGCGACCACCAGATATCGGTGCAGTCGATGACCACAACCGTGACAGCCGATGTGGACGCGACTCTGCGGCAGATCGCCGAACTCACCGCCGCGGGGTGCCAGATCGTCCGGGTGGCGGTACCCACGCAGGACGATGCCGACGCGTTGCCGCAGATCGCGCGCAAGTCGCAGATCCCCGTCGTCGCCGACATCCACTTCCAGCCGCGGTACGTCCTCGCGGCCATTGACGCCGGCTGCGCCGCGGTCAGGGTCAACCCGGGCAACATCAAGAAGTTCGACGACAAGGTGAAGGAGATCGCGGAAGCGGCCTCCGACGCCGGCGTCCCGATCCGCATCGGGGTCAACGCGGGCTCACTCGACAAGCGGCTGTTCGCCAAGCACGGCAAGGCCACTGCGGAGGCGCTGGTGGAGTCGGCGCTGTGGGAGTGCGCTCTCTTCGAGCAGCACGACTTCCGGGACCTCAAGATCTCGGTGAAGCACAACGACCCTGTCGTCATGATCGATGCGTATCGCCGGCTGGCCGCCCAGTGCGACTACCCGCTGCACCTCGGTGTCACCGAAGCGGGGCCCGCGTTCCAGGGCACCGTGAAATCCGCTGTCGCCTTCGGAGTGCTGCTCGCGGAGGGCATCGGCGACACCATCCGCGTCTCGCTGTCGGCGCCGCCCGTGGAGGAGGTCAAGGTCGGGCTGCAGATTCTCGCGTCGCTCGGCCTGCGCCGGCGCGGCCTCGAGATCATCTCCTGCCCGTCTTGCGGACGCGCGCAGGTGGACGTGTACCGGCTCGCCGACGAGGTGAACGCCGCTCTGGCCGGCTTTCCGGCACCGCTGCGCGTGGCGGTGATGGGCTGCGTCGTCAACGGCCCGGGCGAGGCCCGCGAGGCGGACCTCGGCGTCGCGTCGGGAAACGGCAAGGGGCAGATCTTCGTCAAGGGGGAAATCGTCAGGACAGTCCCGGAGTCGCAGATCGTGGCGACGCTCGTCGAAGAGGCCGCCCGCCTCGCGGAGGAGATGGGCATTGACCCGAGCGGTGCGGACGACGCACCGGGCGAGGCGCCTTGACCGACACGTTGCGGGCCCCTCACAGAACGCGGGAGTGGCCCGCCGCCTTCTTCCGCCATCCCTTGCGATCCGGTTGATAGCTCCGCCGCATGATCGCGAGGGACGCGACAATCGCGGCTGCTGCAGAGGGGAGGAAGAGCAGGATTCCGACCAGCACAGAGGTCGCCGTCGCCACCAGAGCGGACGTCAGCACCAGCCGCTCGATCACCAGCAGTTCATGGGCCCTGAGCCCGGTCAGCCGCGGGATGGGCCGGGGGCTGCGGATCAGCATGGCCGCCGAGATGACCGCCATGACGATTGCGATCGTCAGGAAGGCGCCGTACGCGAGTGACGACACCCGCTCGAGCGTCGGCGCGTAGCCGAGCGCCAGGCCCACCCACGATGCACCAAAGGCCAGCATCAGCAACAGCGATGCACCGTCACCGTGCCGTACCGGGAACGTGCGGCAGCCACCCTCACGGTCGCCTTCCCGGTCGCAGATCGCGCCGACCACGTTGGAGCCGGAGTCGTGCATCCAGAAGATCAGCGCGATCGGCAGCAGCTCCGCCTGTAGGGAGGAGTGTGTGGCCAGCGTGCCAGTGACGAACGCCATGGCGGTGACGCCACCGCGGGTGATGTTCCCAAAGACCCCCTTGCCTTTCAGGTAGGCGTTGTAGCTGACGCCAAGTCCGAGCGTGATGAACACGACCAGCACGTTGAGGGGGTTGAGCACTGCGGCGATCACCAGCCCGAGCAGTACGCACAACACCATGCCGGCGAAGGCGCTGCGCGCGCTGACGCGGCCCGAGGGCACGGGCCGCTGCGGCTTCGCGGTCGCGTCGAGGTCCCGGTCGAAGAAGTCGCCGCCGTACATGGCCGCGAGCCAGCCCATGGTCGGTGCCAGCCACGCCCCGATCACCCGCCACAGGGCGGGGTCGTCCGTCGCCAGCAGTGCGCCGGCCACGCCGACCAGTCCGGCGTAGGAGAACAGATCCAAGCGCCAAATCTCGACATGCGCGAGAAGCCGCGCCTTCAGCCCCATGGACTTCCGGTTCGGCTGGGGACTCACCTGTGACATGCCTGGGTCCTTGTCTGCTAGGAGCCTGCGGTCCGGTGCCGGTCAGCGGGTCTCCGCGCCCAGCGCCCGGCGCAGCCACCGGGAGATCTGGTCGACGCCGAGAACGAGGATGAGCACGGTGATGAGCAGAGTGGCGAGCTCGTCGTACCGGAAGAGGGAGAGCGCGATCCCCAGGGCCTGCCCAATGCCGCCGGCGCCGACGAACCCGACCACGGCGGAGCTGCGGATATTGCATTCCCATTGGTAGAAGAGCAGCGACACGATGCCGTTGCGACTCTGCGGGATGATGGCCAGAAGCGTGGTTGCCGACCGCGAGGCACCGGTCAGTCGCATTGCCTCGACAGGGCCGGGGTCGATGGCCTCCATCTGTTCGGAGGAGAGTTTCGCCAGCAGCCCGGCGGCATGCAGCGCCACGGCGTACACCCCCGCGGCAGGGCCCAGCCCCACCGTCGCCACGAACAGCAGCGCCCACAGCAACTCCGGCACGCCGCGCAGCAGTGCGGCCAGCACGCGGGCGCCGGCGGCGATCCAGCGGGGGGCCCGGACGTTGCCGGCGATCAGGACCCCGAGCGGCAGTCCGATGGCCGCCCCGAGGAACAGGGCCGTGATGGAGATCTGCAGCGTCTCCAGAGTCGCGGTCAGCACCTTTGACAGCAGCGACCCGCTCAAGTCGGGGGGAAACAGGCCGGACAGCAGGCGCGCCGCGCCCTCTCTGCCCTCGATGAGCGAGGCGAGGCCCACGCCGGTGCCGTGAACCGACCAGATGGTGACCGCCACGGCCAGCAGCGCGATGAGCCGGCCACGGCGACGGCGCCGGGTCCGCGGTGGCGCCGCGGGGGGTAAGTGGGCAGGCTCGTCATCGGCTTTGGTCGCCGGCGATGGCGGGGAGGGATCCGTCGGTGGCGGGGGCGGACGCAGCAGCGTGGAGAGCGTCAGACGCATGCCGGCACCTCGCCCGGCGCGTATATGCCGTCGAGGATGTCCTGGCCGGGTGGTGGTCCGTCGTACTGAATGCCTCCGTCGCGCAGGGCGACCACCCGTGGGAACCTCGCGGCAACGGAGAGGTCATGGGTTGCGGCGATCACCGTGCGGGTGGACTCCAGCACGCCGTCGATCACGATGTCGGTGTTGTGGGGGTCGAGACCGGCGGTGGCTTCGTCAGCCAGGAGCAGCTGTGGTTGATGAAGAAGAGCCCGGACGAGCGCGATGCGCTGGCGCTGGCCGCCGGACAGCTTCTGCACCTGTGCCGGCAAGCAGTCCTCGACGCCGTAGTGCTGGGCGAGGAGCTGCAGCGCGGCGCTGTAGCGGCGCGGAGCGCGTCCCCGGGCCAGGGCGAGCCAGTCCGCCGGCCGCCATTGGGGCGTGGTCGACATGAGCGCGTTGGTCCTGCCCGTCAACACGGCGATCAGATCGTCGCGTTGGCGCACACAGCCGGTGCGGCGGCGCAGCCAGGAAACCTCGTCCGGGGATCCGAGCGGGTTCCTGCCGCCAACGCGGACCTTGCCTGCCGGAAGCTCGACGGCCCCGAGCAGGAGTCGGAGCAGGGTGGTCTTACCCGATCCGGACGGGCCGAGCAACGCGACGTGTTCACCGGCCTCGATGGTGAGACTGACCTCGCCCAGGACGCGCACGGCGGGGTTGTCGAATTCAACGGTCACATGGTGCACCGAGACATCCACCTGTGTCAGACCTCCGGGCGCACACGGGCCCGGAGGCCGTGATCAAGAGAAGGGAACGCAGGAGGGGGTACCAGATCACTCATCCCAATCCCTCGTGGTTGGCGAGCAACATCGATGGGCGCTGGCTGGGGAGTGTGTCCAAGATCACTAAAACCTACCATCTAATGATGCAAGGAGTAAAGGAGTTTGCACGCCGCAGGCGCTGCGCCGCAGGTCGAACCGATCCTGCGGGAACTTCGTGACACCCCTTCACGATGAAGTCACTTCTTTGTTACGCTCCGCCCGCTGGCTGGCTGGAAGATCCGTCGAAGGGATCCTGGTACTGCGGGATACCCCGGTCCTCGTTGCGCCCACGCGCGTGCATCGCGCACCGGGGCGGCAAGCGCCGGCCGCGGAGTCGGGTTCCTCTATCCAAAGGGGAGCGGACGATGAGACGTGCCATAGCCGGGCTGTTACTCATGGTGCTGACGGGCTCGTCAGCAGCGTGCGGTGACAGTCGAGCGGCGACAAACGACCGCGGAATCCCCGCTGAGCTGCGGGTGGGGATTATCCCGAGCGTTTCTCCCGACGAGCAGAAGGCCCACTACGAACCACTCGCTGATTACCTCTCCAAGTCGCTCGACACCGAGGTCGAGCTCTTCACCGCCAGCGACTACGCGGGTGTGGTGGAAGCCCTCGCCTCGAAACGCATCGACGTGGCCTACCTGGGAGGCCTGACCTACGCCCAGGCTGAGCGACAGGTGAAGCTGACGCCCATGGTCACGGAGATCGACCCGGAGACCAGCACCCGCAAGTACGAGTCCGCCATCGTGGTCCGGAAGAACTCCGACTGGCACTCCGTAAAGGAACTGCTGGGCAGCAACCCGACCTTCGCCTTTGGCGACGTGAGCTCGACCTCCGGCAGCCTCTACCCGCGCATCATGCTCATCGACGCCGGCGCGAAGTGCGATGCGGGTGAGCCGACGTCTTGCCCGCCTCTCTCCAAAGTGACCTTCGCCGGTGGCCATGACGCCGTCGCCCAAGCAGTCGCCGCGGGCAAGGTCGACGCCGGCGGGCTGGAGGCAAGGATCCTGCACCGCCTCCAGAAGGAGGGGTCGGTGCCGAAGGACGCGTTCCGAACCATCGGATCGCGGCACGTCATGGGATACCCCTGGGCGGCGCGGTCCGCTCTGGGGGACGAGGCGATCGGTGAGATCACCAAAGCCTTCCAGACGATGGACGACCCCGAACTGCTCGATCTCATGCATGCGAAGAGGTACGCCCGCGTGACCGCGGATGACTACGCGGAGATCCGCAGCAGCGGTAAGAAGCTCGGACTCGTTTCCGACTAGCGCCGCCAGTCCCCAGTCCGCGCATCACTGCAGGAGGGAGACACAGTGCCGTTGCTGGAGATCACCAGCTTCATCACGCCGGAGGATCTGGAAGAGGAGCTCAGGAAAGACGTCGTCGACGGCCTCACCGGCGACCCGAAGGAACTCCCGCCGAAGTGGTTCTACGACAACCGCGGCAGTGAGCTCTTCGAGGAGATAACACGGCAGGAGGAGTACTACCCCACCCGCCGCGAGCGCGCCCTGCTCATACGGCACGCCGCCGATATCGCCCAGGCCGCTCAGTCCGCCGCCCTGCTGGAGTCAGGGGCCGGTTCGGGGGAGAGAGCCCGCATCCTGATCGATTCGATGCTTGCAACAGGCACCCTCGAGACCTATCAGCCCGTCGATGTCAGCGTGGAGTTCCTGCGGCAGTCCGCGCGCCGGATGGCGGCGGAATACCCAGAGCTGCGCATCGCGGGGATCGCCGCGGACCATGACCGGCACCTGCACCTGATCACGACCGCGGACCGCCGTCTGACCGCGTTTCTGGGGAGCACGATCGGCAACTTGGCACCTCCGGAACGAGGCAGGTTCCTGCGTTCCCTTCGGGCGATCATGGCGTCCGGCGACACGCTGCTGCTCGGCGTCGACCTGGTCAAGGAACCCGACCGAAGCAGACCCCCGCGGCCACCTCCGGCTATGACAAGGCCGGACCGCACGATCCGGACCTGGACCCGCTGTGGTGGTCCGGCGCGCTGAGCGTCCCGCAGAACGACCTGCTGCCCATCTACCCCGACCCCGTCGCCGGCGGTCAGGCCTACCACGACAGCGTCGTGCGGATACGAAAGGTGTGATCGACGTGCCCTCGCCCACGGTGCCCGCCGAGCGATCGTACTCCTACGCCGGGCTTCTCACCCTGGCGAGCCGGCTCCTCGCCCGCGAGGTCGACACCGCGCTGTACCGCCGCCTGCTGGACTCGGACGCCTACCGCGCGGACGGGCAGCTGCTCCTGCTGGAGCCGCGGCACGTCGAGGCGGGTGAGACCGCCGCACTCGAGGACCTCACCGCGGAGTACTGCCGGCTGTTCATCGGACCCGAGCCCGCCTGCCCCGCGTACGCGTCCACCCACCGCGGCGAGGTGAAGCTCGGCGGCCGGTCGGCGGCCGCTATGGATGACTTCATGCGGCGGTACGGCCCCGGCGTGGCAGTCGGGGAATGGGACGCCGTCCTCGACAGCGACCACCTGTCGGTCGAACTCGCACTGCTCGCCCACCTCTACCGGGTGGCGGCAGACGGGGAGCCAGGGACGGAACTCACGGACCCAAGTCCGTGGGCCGCCGCGGACGAGCTCCTGAACGAGCACATCCACCCCTGGGCTGACAGCTATCTCCGGGAGTTGGAGACCGTGGCTCGACTGGCACCGTACAACGTCATCGCCTGCCTGGTGCAGGGCGTGCTCGCCGAGGCGGCCGACTGGACAGCGGTCGGACTCGGATAGGGGAAACGGCTGTGGACACGAGAGGGATCCCGCATCCATCGCGGAGACTGCCGCTGCTCGGAGACGTGCTCGCCGCGAACCCGCGCACGCCGGTGCAGGCATCGATACGCCTCGCCAGGGAGCTCGGTCCCATCTATTCGGGAAAACTGCTGCGCTGGGAGCTGCTCGTAGTCTCCAGCGCCGAACTGAGCGCCGAGCTCTCCGACGAGACCCGCTTCACCAAGCACGTCAGCCTGAGCCTCGCCAACCTCCGCGCGGTCACCGGGGACGGCCTGCTGACGGCCTACAACAGCGAGCCGAACTGGCGCCTGGCGCACGCCATTCTGCTCCCCGCTTTCGGACGCCAGGCCATGCACGGCTACCACCCGACCATGCTGGGAGTGGCTAAGGAGCTGCTGGCCTCCTGGGATCAGCACATCGACGGAGCGCCCGTCGATGTGGCGGCAGACATGACCAGGCTGACGCTGGAGACCATCGGCCGGACCGGCTTCGGTTACAGGTTCGGCTCATTCGCGCGCGAGGAACCCCATCCCTTCGTCACCTCCATGAATGACGCGCTGCGGCAAGCGCACAGATCGGCCGTCCAGCTGCCGTTGTTCGGCCGGCTCTTCGGCAATCGCCTCAACCGCCAGGTGAGCTATATGAACCGCCTGGTGGACGAGGTGATCCGCATGCGCCGCGAGTGTCCAGACCCGGACGACCGGGACCTGCTGGGACTGATGCTCCAGGAGCGCCACCCGGAGACCGGCGAGCGGCTTACGGATCTCAACATCCGCAATCAAGTGATCACCTTTCTGATCGCTGGGCATGAGACGACCGCCGGCGCGCTCTCCTTCGCGCTGTATTACCTCACCCGCAACCCGGAGGCTCTGCGCAAGGCGCAGTCGGAGGTGGACGCCCTATGGGGTGAAAGCGGCGATCCCGAACCGTCGTATGACGAGGTCGTCAAGCTGCGTTACGTGCGCCGCGTGCTGGACGAGTCGCTGCGGCTGTGGCCCACCGCGCCGGCGTACGCCCGGATGGCCCGCGACGACACCCTCCTTGACGGTCGGTACCCGATGCGCGCCGGGGAGTGGGCGATGGTGCTACTCAACGCCCTGCACCGCGATCCGTCCGTATGGGGACCGGACCCCGAGGCCTTCGACCCGAACCGCTTCAGTCCGGAGCGGGTTCGTCAGCGCCCCGCGCATTGCTACAAGCCGTTTGGCACGGGGGAACGCTCCTGCATAGGTCGGCAATTCGCCATCCACGAGGCAGTGCTCGTGCTCGGCCTGCTGGTGCACCGCTACGAGCTGAGTCCCGAGCCGGATTACCAGCTGCGCATCAGCGAACAGGTGACCCTGAAGCCGGACGGTTTCCTGCTGACTCTCCGAAGGCGGGCGGGCCGGCGGCGATGACACGTCAGAGTTCAAGCGGGATGCGGTGGCACTGGTTCGCTCGTCAGGGCGGAATGTCACCGAGGTCGCCCGGGAACTCGGTGTGAGCCCCGAGGGTCTTCGCGGCTGGGTGAAGCAGGCGAAGATTGACGGCGGCGAGGGGGCGCCCGGCGCGCTGACCACGGCGGAAAAGGAAGGGCTCAAGCGGCTGCGCAGGGAGAGCCGGGAACAGCAGCAGACCATCGAGATCTTGAAAAAAGCCGCGGCCTTCTTCGCGAAGGAGTCGATGAAGTAGGCACGCTGTGCCGCTTCATCGACGCGGAGAAGGCCACCGAGGCCAACCCCTTCGGCTACAGCGTCGCCCTGCTGTGCCGAGTCACGGGGATCAACCGCTCCACCTTCTACTCCTGGCTGGCGGCCCGGCCGGCAGCGGGTGGAGGAGGAGTTGGCCGATGAGATCGCGAGATCCACGGCTCTTCACGGGGGGTCGTTCTTCTCACTCGGGGTTCGGAGAGCGGTTTTCAGGAAGTCTTGGACGTCCTTCTGGTGCGGGTTGATCAATGCAATAACCTTCTCGGGGCGCTCGCCATGCAGCACCCCGCGGTCTAGGCCGGACGCGACGAGGAAGTCTCGGCTGCGGGCGAGGGCCCGCTCGACCTCGGCCGCGCTCATCCAGCCGACCGCCCCGGCCTTCGGCACGGTGATCCCCGCCGCTCCGCTCGCCGCCGACGAGCCGCGGAACGGCTCCTCCATGGTGGGGCGTTGGGCCGCCTCCGCCGGGGGTGCCTGGGTCGGGCGGGCGGTCTCGGCCACCAGCGGCGGGGAGTCAGCGCTGGCGAACAGGTTCACTATTCGCCCCGGCGCGAGCGCCACCACCAGCAGCACCAGCGAGGCCAGCAGCCCGACCACGTACCAGCCCGTGCGCCGCTTGGGCCGCGCGGGCGTGTAGCTGCGCCAGCCCTCCAGGCCGCGGCCGGGC
>NZ_JBOHCV010000107.1:0-2779 GCF_050698815.1 Streptomyces sp. | reverse complement strand
CCCGCGGCCCGCGCCAGGACGGCGGGGGCCGGCCGGGACGAGCGCGGTCCGCGTTCGCGCACCGCGCCCCACACGGACCGCAGTCCGTCCGCGAGGTCGCCCTCGATGTCGAGGTCGCCGGTGATGTAGGCCTCGGCGAGGCCGAGTTCACCGGGCTGCCACAGCAGGCGGCGCAGCGCGCGGCGTGAGCGGAGCACCACGACGGGTGCGTCGGGAGCCCCGGGGGGAGCGGTCTCGCTCCCGTCCCAGGCGCGCAGCCGCAAGGGCGGCGGGTCGCCGAACAGTTGTCCGAGCAGTGGCGAGAGCCGGTGTGCGGCTCCGTCGGGGTTCATCGTGCGGTCTCCTCCGAAGCGGGCTTGGCGAGCAGCAGTTGCCGCACGTCGAGGTAGCCGGAGCGGAACCCCGCCTCGGAGTAGGCGAGGTAGAAGGTCCACATCCGCTGGAAGGTCGTATCGAATCCGAGTGCGCCGGCCTCCGCCGCGCGTTCGGTGAAACGCTCGCGCCACAGCCGCAGGGTCTCCGCGTAGTGCGGCCCGAAGCTGTCGTGCCGGGTCATGCGCAGGGCGGTGGTGCTCTCGGTGGTGTGCGATATGGCGTCGAGAGAGGGGAGGAGGCCGCCGGGGAAGATGTACTTCTGTATCCAGGTGTAGGTGTGCCGGGTGGCGAGCATCCGCTCGTGCGGCATGGTGATGGCCTGCAGCGCGACGTGGCCCCCGGGGGCCAGCAGCCGGTCCAGGGTGCGGAAGTAGGTGCCCCAGAACTCCGCGCCGACGGCCTCGATCATCTCGACGCTGACGATGGCGTCGTAGGAACCGGTCAACTGCCGGTAGTCGCACAGCAGCAGGGTCACCCGGTCCTCGTGTCCAGCCGCCCGTACGCGCTCACGTGCGAGGTCGAGCTGTTCCTGGGAGAGGGTGGCGGTGACCACCTCGGCGCCGCGGTCGGCGGCGCGCAGGGCGAGTTCACCCCAGCCGGTGCCGATCTCCAGCAGCCGGGTACCGGGACCGACCTCGGCAAGGTCCAGCAGTCGGTCGATCTTGCGCCGTTGGGCGGCCGCCAGGTCGGGCCAGCTGGTGGGGAAGCCGCGGAAGAGCGCCGCGGAGTAGCTCAGCGTGTCGTCGAGGAAGAGGGCGAATAGGTCGTTGGACAGGTCGTAGTGGCGGTGGATGTTGTCGCGGGTGTGCTCTTCGGTGTTGCGCTGGGTGGCCGGCTGCCGCCGTGCCCACAGGGCACGCATCCGTTGCAGAGGCCGCGGCACCAGGCCGGTGACGTGCTCCGCGAGGACGGCGAGGACGCCGACGAGGTCGGGTGCTTCCCACTCTCCCGCCATGTAGGACTCGCCGAAGCCGATCAGTCCGGCGTGCCCGATCCGGCGGAAGAAGGCGTCCGGATCGTGCAGTTCCAGCAGGGGGCCGCCTTGGCCGAGAGTCTCGCCGCCGGCCAGGCGTACCCGCAGCGGGAGCCTGGCGACGGCGCGGCGCACGATCCGTTCGGCGACGGCGCCGCGGACGCGTGCGGCCCGTGGGGCATTGGCCACATCCGGCCAGCGCTGGGGATCTACCGCCGGCTTCGGCGGCGATTCCGGTGCAGTGTAGGTGCTCACTCCAAACCCTCCTGGGTCCGGTGTCGGGGACGGGGTCGCACGGGCAGGCCGCGCAGATACAGCCGGATGCCGTGCAGCCGGATGGCGGCGGAGACGGCGAGCGTCGGCCACGGGTGCCGGGCGGCGGCCCGCAACAGCGCGGGGACGGTGGCGCTTTGCCTTCGGCCCCGTACGGTCGCGGTGAACGGCCTCCCACCGGCACGGTCCAGATGCACGGACAGCCGCAGCGTGCCTCCGGGCTCCGGCAGGCGCATCGTGTATCCGCCGTCGACAGGGAAGAACGGCGAGACGTAGAACTCCTTGTCGACGGTGGCCACTCCGGCGTCGTCGGTGTGCAGCAGGTAGCAGTGCCGCTCGCCGTAGGTGTTGTGCACCTCTGCCACCACACAGCTCAGCGCGCCGTCGGCCTGGTGGCACCAGTAGAGGGTCAGCGGGTTGAAGACGTGCCCCAGCACACGGGCATTGGTCAGCATCAGCACCCGCCCGGTGGGCGCCGCCACACCACGGGCGGCCAGGAACCGCTCCAGTCCGGCCCGGATCGTGGCGGCCGTACCGCCGAAGTGGTCGCGGGCCTCGAAGCGGGCGAGCGGGCCCAGCGGGCGGGGCAGCCGCGGCAGTCGGTCCAGGTCGGCCAGCCACATGTACGTGCGGTGCCGCACCGTGTGACGCACCGGCCGGTTCCGTACGTGCGTCACCAGGCAGCGGTACAGGGCGGGGGCGGCAGAGGTTGCCGGGGAGGGGGCAACGGTCACCAGCGCACCCCCAGCGCCTCGGCCGCGGCGACGCCCGAGCGGCAGCCGTCCTCGTGGAAGCCCCAGCCGTGGTAGGCACCGGCGTAGGCGGTGACAGCCGTGTTGAGTTCCGGCAGCCGGTGCTGGGCGGCCACCGACTCCGGTGTGTAGACGGGGTGTTCGTAGACCATGCTCGCCAGCACCCGCTCGGTGTCCACACGGTCCGCGCCGCCGAGGGTGACCAGGTAGTCCTCAGGGGCGTCGAGACCTTGCAGCCGGTTCATGTGATAGCTGATGCGGACCGCGGCGGCGGGGGTTCGGCAGGACGGCATCAGGTAGTTCCAGGAGGCGCGGGCCGCGCGGGCGCGCGGCAGCAGCGAGGCGTCGGTGTGCAGCATCGTGGGGTTGCGGGAGTAGCGGAAGGCGCCGAGGACCTGGCGCTCCG
>NZ_JBOHCV010000106.1:0-8274 GCF_050698815.1 Streptomyces sp. | reverse complement strand
AGCCGGCTCCGCGCCCGCCGGCCGGCACCCGGCTCGAGGCCCGCCGCGCGGCCCGTGCCAGACGGCAGGGTCCCGCCATCATCGCCAGCCGCTTCCTGGGCGAGGTCTTCATCTCGGCCGGTGTGCTGATGCTCCTCTTCGTCGCCTACCAGTTGTGGTGGACGAACGTGCTGGCCGGCCAGGAGGCCGGCGGCGCCGCGAGCGATCTGCAGGAGCAGTGGAAGGGCGGGGGCGGCAAGAACGCGCTGGACCCGGAGCGCAGGGCGGACGACTTCGCGCCGGGTGAGGGCTTCGCGCTCCTCTATCTGCCCAAGCTGGACATGAAGGTCCCCATCGCGCAGGGCATTTCGAAGCCGCAGGTGCTCGACAAGGGACTGGTCGGTCACTACAACCAGACGCCGTTCAAGACCGCGATGCCGTGGGACAGGAAGGGCAACTTCGCACTGGCGGGGCACCGCAACACCCATGGTGAGCCGTTCCGTTACATCAACCGCCTGGTGGCGGGTGACGAGATGGTGGTGGAGACGGCCACCAAGTTCTACACGTACAAGATGTCCAACCGGCTGCCGGCCACAAGTCCCTCCAACACGACGGTGATTGAGCCGGTACCGCCGGAGTCCGGTTTCAACAAGCCTGGCCGATATATCACGTTGACCACGTGCACGCCGGAGTTCACGTCGAAGGCCCGCCTGATCGTCTGGGGCAAAATGGTCGAGGAGCGGCCGCGGAGCAAGGGGAAGCCGGACGCTCTCGTCGGGTAGGGGATCAGGGGAAGCGGGCGGTACGCGGTGGCAGGGACCGAGCAGGACGCAACCGAAGAGGCGGCTGAGGGGGCCGGGGTGACGGGGGGCCGCAGCGGCGCACGTCTCCGCCGGCGCCGGCGCGTCTCCGCCGTGGTCGGCGGCATCGGCGAACTCCTGATCACGGCGGGCGTCGTGCTCGCCCTCTTCGTCGCCTACTCGCTGTGGTGGACGAACGTGCTCGCCGAACGCGACTCCCGGCAGGCGGGCGACAAGGTGCGGGAGAACTGGCTGCACGACCGCACCCCCGGTGCTCTCGACACCAAGGACGGCGTCGGCTTTCTGCACGTGCCGTCGATGTCGGACAGCGACATCCTGGTGATGAAGGGCACCAACGCCAAGGAGCTCAACAAGGGCGCCGCCGGCTACTACACCAAACCGGTCAAGTCGGGGATGCCGCAGGACCAGTCGGGCAACTTCTCACTGGCCGCGCACCGCGACGGGCACGGCGCGAAGTTCCACGACATCGACAAGATCGAAAAGGGTGACTCGATCGTCTTCGAGACGAAGAACACCTGGTTCGTCTACAAGGTCTTCAAGCTCCTGCCGAGCACCTCGAAGTACAACGTCGACGTCCTCAAGCCGGTGCCCGAGGGATCGGGCAAGAAGCGGGACGGGCGCTACATCACGCTGACCACGTGCACGCCCGTCTTCACCTCCACCTACCGGTACGTGGTGTGGGGCGAGTTGGAGCGCACCCAGGACGTCAACGCAAAGCGGACGCCCCCGGCGGAGCTGCGCTGACGCGCTGTCTGCTCCGCCGGGGGCGTCCTCCGCCTGCGGCCCCGTCGTCAGTCGTTCTTGCGGCTGCTCTCGCCGACGGGTCCGCCGAAGAAGCCTCCGTCGTCACCGCCGCCGCCGTCCTCGCCCGGGCCGCCGGGCCGGGCGATGATGGTGACGGTGTCGCCCTTCTTGCCCTGGGTGTTGGCGGGCGGGTTGGTGGTGACGACCGTGGCGTCCTTCTCGTCCGGCGCTCCCTGGACCTGGACCACGAACCCGGCCGCCTCCAGCGTCTTGCGGGCGTCCTTGACGCGCTGGTTGGTGACATCGGGGACGGTGGCCGGCTGCTGGTCCGGCGCCTTGGCGACGGTCAGGGTGACCTTGGTCCCCTGCTTGCGCTGGGAGTTGGCCGCCGGGTCCTGCTCGAGCACCGTGCCGGCCGGCTTGGACGCGTCGTCCCTCTCCGTCTTGTCCACGGCGAAGCCGAGACCCTCCAGCTCCGCCTTGGCCTGGTCGAAGCTCTTGCCGACGACCTGTGGCACCGGGGTGGTGTCCTGCTTGGCGACCGTGAGGGTGACGGTGGAGTTCTTCTGTGCCTTGCTGCCACCGGCCGGGTCCTGCGTCAGTACGGTGCCGGGCTCCTGGTCGGACTGGTCGGTCTGCCGCTTGACCTGGAAGCCCGCCGCTTCCAGTTCCTGCTTGGCCTGGACGTAGGAGTCACCCTTGACGCTGGGGACGTCCACCGGCGCCGGGCCCTTGGACATGTTCAGGGTGACGGTCTCGCCCGGTTCGATCGACGTGCCCTTCTTCGGGTCGGTGTCGCAGACCGTGTTCTTCTTCTGCTCGCAGAACTCGGCGTCGCCCTTGGTGACCTTGAAGTTGCCGTTCTCGGCGGAGCCCTGTGCCTCCGAGAAGCTCTGGCCCGCCAGTTGCGGCACCTTGACGCTGTCGTTCGGGCCGCCCCCGAAGAGGACCTTGCCGACGAAGATGGCGCCGACGAGGATGAAGATCGCCGCGATGACGAGCAGGATCGTGGAGAGGGGGCTCTTGCGCTGCCGCCGCCGGCCGCGGCCGCCCTCGTCGTAGAAGCCGCCGTCGTCCTCGCGGACGGGGGGCAGCATCGAGGTCTGTCCGCCCTGTGCGCGCAGCGCCGTGGTGGGCTGGTCGTCCGGGTAGCCGCCGTAGCCGACCGAGCCGAGGGCGGAGGCGGCGCCGACCGGCTGCCCGTCGAGGCAGGCCTCGATGTCGGCGCGCATCTCATCCGCGCTCTGGTACCGGTAGTCGGGGTCCTTGACCAGGGCCTTCATGACGATCGCGTTCATGTCGGCCGAGATCTCGGGGTCGAAGGCGGTGGTCGGCTGCGGCTCTTCCCGTACGTGCTGGTAGGCGACCGCGACCGGGGAGTCGCCGATGAACGGCGGGCGGTTGGTGAGCAGTTCGTAGATCAGGCAGCCCGTGGAGTACAGGTCGGAGCGGGAGTCGACCTGCTCGCCCTTGGCCTGTTCCGGGGAGAGGTACTGGGCGGTGCCGATCACGGCCGAGGTCTGCGTCATCGTCATGCCGGAGTCGCCCATGGCCCGGGCGATGCCGAAGTCCATGACTTTGACCTGGCCGTTACGGGTCAGCATGATGTTGGCGGGCTTGATGTCGCGGTGCACGATGCCGCTGCGGTGGGAGTACTCCAGCGCCTGGAGGATGCCGATGAGCATTTCCATCGCGCGCTCGGGCAGCAGCTTGCGCCCGGAGTGCAGCAGCTCGCGGAGGGTGGAACCGTCCACGTACTCCATCACGATGTACGGGATGGACACCCCGGCACCCGCGCCGGCGGCCGTGCCTTCGTACACCATGTCTTCGCCGGTGTCGTAGACGGCGACGATCGCCGGGTGGTTCAGCGAGGCGGCCGACTGGGCCTCACGGCGGAACCGGGCTTGGAACGACGGGTCTCGAGCCAGGTCGACACGGAGCGTCTTGACCGCCACGGTGCGTCCCAGCCGTTGGTCATGGGCGAGATAGACCTCGGCCATGCCACCGCGGCCGAGCACCGAGCCCAGCTCGTACCGGCCGCCGAGGCGACGCGGCTCTTCCATAGTCCAGCCCTCTCCGTTCGTCCGGTCCGTATCTCGTATACGGCACGGCGGTGTGCTGCTCGGGATACGGTACCCGCCCCCGCCGGTGGGTCGGCGGGGAGCGGAGTGACGGGCGTCACTCCGCGCTGTGGGGGTCCCTCCGGGTCGGCCGGGGGGAGGTCGGCGGGTGTGGGCACCGCTGGCGTCATCACTTGCCCTGGAGAACGGCGTTCATCACATCCTTGGCGACCGGGGCGGCTAGTTTGCTGCCCGCGATGTCGTCGCGGAGTGTGTCCGAACTCTCGATGACGACGGCGACCGCGACCGGCGCGGAGCCGTCCTTGCCCTTCGCGTAGGAGATGAACCACGCGTAGGGGTTCTCCTTGTTGTTCTCGCCGTGCTGAGCGGTGCCCGTCTTGCCGCCGACGGTGACGCCGGGGATCTGCGCGGTGGTTCCGGTGCCCTTCTCCACGACGGTCTCCATGCCGGCCTGCAGCTTCTGGGCGTTGGCGGGGGAGACCGGCCGGCTCAGCTCGCGCGGCTTGTGCTGCTCGATGACGTTGAGGTTCGGGGCGACGAGCTGGTCGACCATGTAGGGCTTCATCAGCGAGCCGTTGTTGGCGACCGCGGAGGCGACCATGGCCATCTGCAGCGGCGTGGTGCGGTTGCTGGCCTGGCCGATGCCCGCCATGGCGTTCTGCGGCTTGTTGTCCTCGGGGTAGATGCTCTCCGCGGCGCGTACGGGAGTGTCCAGCTCCTTGTCGTTGAAGCCGAACTTCTCGGCCATCTTGCGCATCTTCTCGTTGCCCAGCTTGTTGCTCATCTTCGCGAAGACGGTGTTGCAGGACCAGCGGAGCGCGGTGCGCACGGTGGCGTTCTCGCAGGGGATGTCGCCGTCGTTGCCGAGGTCGGTGCTGGAGTCCGGCAGCCGGTAGGGGTCCGGGGTGTCGGTGGCCTTGTCCAGGTCGTACTCGCCGCTCTCCAGGCCCGCGGCCGCGGTGACGACCTTGAAGGTGGAACCGGGCGGATACGTCTGCCGCAGCGCCCTGTTGAGCATCGGGTCCTCGTCGTTCTGCTCCCGCTGCAGCTTCGACCACGCCTTGGTGTCCGAGGGGCCGTTGCCGGCGAAGCTGGACGGGTCGTAGGAGGGGGTGCTGGCGAGGGCGAGGAGGGCGCCGGTCTTGGGGTTTATCGCCGCCACGGCGCCCTTCTTGCCCTTCAGCCCGTCGTAGGCGGCCTTCTGCGCCTTGGCGTCGAACGTGGTGACGACGTTGCCGCCCTTCTGCGGCTTGCCGGTGAGCATGTCGATGGTGCGGTTGAAGAAGAGCCGGTCGTCGTCGCCGGTGAGGATGCCGTCGTTGAGCGCTTCCAGCTGGGTCGCGCCGAAGGCCTGCGAGGCGTAACCGGTCACCGGCGACCACATCGGACCGTTCCGGTACGTGCGCTTGTACCGGAAGTCGCCGCTCTTGTTCTCGGCGGAGCCGGTGATGGACTTGCCGTCGACGATGATGTTGCCGCGCGGCTGCGCGTACCGGGCGATGGCGACCCGGCGGTTCTTGGGGTCGTTCTTCAGCTCTTCGGCCTGGACCAGCTGGATCCAGTTGTCGCGTACCAGCAGGGCCAGCACGAGCAGGCCACAGAAGATCGCGATGCGGCGCAGTGGCTTGTTCACTGTGCTTCACCTCGGGCGGATCGGGACGGGATCACGGTCGGACCACCTGCGTCATCTCGGCGTCTGGTGACGGCGCGGGCGCGGGTGCGGGGCGCCGGGCCGTATCGCTGATCTTGAGCAGGATGGCGACCAGCGCCCAGTTGGCGATGACCGACGAGCCGCCCTGCGCGAGGAAGGGCATCGTCATGCCCGTCAGCGGGATGAGGCCCATCACGCCGCCCGCGACGACGAAGACCTGGATGCCGAAGGCGGCGGAGAGACCGACGGCCAGCAGTTTGCCGAAGGGGTCACGGGCCGCGAGGGAGGTGCGGATGCCGCGCTCCACGAGCAGTCCGTACAGCAGCAGGAACGCCATCACCCCGGCCAGGCCGAGCTCTTCGCCGACGGTGGCGAAGATGTAGTCGCTCTTGGCGGCGAAGCCGATCAGCCGGGAGAAGCCCTGCCCGAGACCGGAGCCGAGCGTGCCGCCGGAGCCGAAGGCCCACAGGGCCTGTGCGGGCTGTTCGGAGCCGTCCCGGAACGCCTGCATGGGGTCGAGCCAGTCGTTGACGCGGCTCTCCACGTGCGGTTCGAAACTGGCCACCGCGACGGCGCCGACGACGGTCAGGCCCAGGCCGAAGACGATCCAGCTGGTGCGCTCGGTGGCGACGTACAGCATCACCACGAACAGACCGAAGAAGAGCATCGAGGTGCCCAGGTCGGTCTCGAAGACGAGGATGAGGACGGAGAGTGCCCAGATGACGAGGATCGGGCCCAGGTCACGGCCGCGCGGCAGGTACAGGCCCATGAAGCGGCGGCTGGCGAGCGCGAGGGCGTCGCGCTTGACCATGAGGTAGCCGGCGAAGAAGACCGCGATGATGATCTTGGCGAACTCGCCGGGCTGCAGCGAGCCGACGCCGGGGATGGTGATCCAGATGCGGGCGCCGAAGCGGGCCGGGAAGAAGACCGGCAGGATCAGCAGGATCAGCGCCAGCACCATGGAGATGTAGGTGTAGCGCTGCAGCACGCGATGGTCCTTGAGGAAGACCAGGACCCCGACGAAGAGCGCGACGCCGAGCGTGGACCACATCAGCTGGGCGGGAGCGGCGGCCCCGCCGGGCAGCGGCTCGAGGTCGAGCCGGTAGATGAGGACCAGGCCCATGCCGTTGAGCAGGGTGGCGATGGGCAGCATCAGCGGGTCGGCGTACGGAGCCCAGCGGCGTACGACGATGTGCGCGACGCCGGCGAGCAGGATCAGCCCGAGACCGTAGCCGAGCATCCCGGCGGGGAGCGTGCCGTCCTTGGCCAGGCCGACGTTGGCGTAGGCGAAGACGGGGATGAGCACGGCGAAGACGAGCATCGCCAGCTCGGTGTTGCGCCGGCTGGGCAGACCCCCCGGGGAGATCGTGGTGTTGCTGCCGGTGTTGCTCATGATGTTGCTGCTCATCGCTGCGGTGGCCCCCCTACGGTGCGGTGCACTGCTTGGCGAGCTGCTGCTGTTTCTCCGAGAGCCCGGGGCTGGGTGACGGAGAGCCGGAGCTCGGTGTGCTGTCGGGACCACTGCTGTCAGCGGTCTGCCGGACCCCGGTCTTGTTTGCGTCGTTGGGCTTGTTCTGCTCGTCCTTCTTCCGGTCCTCGTCGCTGGGCGGCTTCGGCTGCTCGCGCTGCTCGGCGACGATCCGGCAGACCTCGGCCTGTGCCTGCAGCTCGTCGGCCTTGTCCCGGGCCTCACCGGCACTGCTGGCGGCGATGGTCTCGCGCACCTGGCTGCGCTGGTACACCGGAAGGTACTTGAGTTCGATCTTGGGGCGGTCCTGATAGACCTCGTGCAGGCTCACGCCCGCCAGCTCCTGGCTGATGCCGCGGTAGAGCGCGACGTGGTCGTCGTTGGCGCCGACGTAGTACTGCGTCTGGGTCCAGCGGTAGCCGCCGTAGAGCCCGCCGCAGACGATGATGAGGATCAGCATGATCCACACGGTCCGCCGGAACCACCCGCGGCCGCCGCGGTGCTTGACGAAGTCCTCGTCGCTGTACCGGCCGAAGCCGCCGTGCGGCGGCCCGGCCATCTCACCGCTGCCGGGCGGCCCGAAGCCCTCGCCGGCAGCGCCCTGCGGCGGCACCGACCGGCCGCCTCCGCGCCCGAGTTCGGCGGCGCGGGCCGCCGGGGTACGCAGGCTTCCGCTGTCGCCGCCCAGCGGCGTCTGGGACTCGGCGACGGCACCGACGACGACGGGGGTGTCGTTGAGCTGTCCTCCGTGGGCGTCGTTCTCGTCGACGTCGAGCACGTCCGCGACGATGCAGGTGATGTTGTCCGGGCCGCCGCCGCGCAACGCGAGCTGGATCAGCTCCTGCACGGTCTCCTGCGGGCCCTGGTAGCCGGCGAGGGCGTCCTCGATGGTCTGCGGGCTGACGACGGTCGGCAGGCCGTCGGAGCAGATGAGATAGCGGTCCCCGGCCCGTACCTCCCTGATCGACAGGTCGGGTTCGACGTGGTCGCCGCTGCCCAGCGCGCGCATCAGCAGGGAGCGCTGCGGGTGGGTGGTGGCCTCCTCCTCGGTGATCCGCCCCTCGTCGACCAGCTTCTGCACCCAGGTGTGGTCCTGGGTGATCTGGGTGAGCTGGCCGTCCCGGAGCAGATACGCGCGGGAGTCGCCGACGTGTACGAGGCCGAGCCGCTGACCGGTCCACAGCAGGGCGGTGAGCGTGGTGCCCATGCCCTCCAGCTGCGGGTCCTCCTCGACCATGACGCGCAGCTGCTCGTTGGCCCGCTGCACCGCGGTGCCGAGGGAGGTCAGGATGTCCGAGCCCGGAATGTCCTCGTCGAGCTGGACGATGGTGGAGATCACCTCGGAACTGGCGACCTCACCGGCGGCCTGGCCGCCCATGCCGTCGGCCACCGCGAGCAGCCGTGGGCCGGCGTAGCCGGAGTCCTCGTTGTGCTCACGGATCATGCCGTCGTGTGATCCGGCGGCGAAGCGCAGTGACAGACTCATGCGCACCTCGCCTGTCGGCTCCGGGTACATCCGCACGGTGCCCA
>NZ_JBOHCV010000105.1:0-7287 GCF_050698815.1 Streptomyces sp. | reverse complement strand
CCGTATGCCCTCCAGCAGGGCCTGCCGGGAAAGATCCTCCGCGAGGACCACCGTCTGGGGCAGACCCACCGCCTGAGGCTCCGCGTGGGCGTCGCTGTTGCCCATGGCGGGGAGCGGGCGGTCCCCCGAGGGCGGGTTCACCAGCATGTTGTCCCAGGCGGCGACGGCGAGTTCGTCGTCGGTCGTCCACGGGCCGTTCCACACCTCGACGGCGTCCGCGTCCTCGTACCCGAACTTCCACTGGCAGCCCACGAACGGGCAGTCGGGGTGTGCCGGCACAACCAGGCCGCCCGCACGGCGAATACGGCGGGCGTAACGGGCGAAGACGTCGTCCCGTGCTCTGTAACGCCAGTCGACGAACGTGCCCGGGTCGGTGCCCAGAGCCAGGAAGTGACCGTTGCGGGTGGTGATCTCCTCACCGCAGAGAATCAGGAAGTCGTCGCCCCACAGCCCTTCCCAGGCGCCGTGCCCCGACGTGGTGTTGTGCTCCGTGGTGGTGATGAAGTCGAGCCCCGCCTCACGGGCCGCCGCGGCAACCTGAGCGGGAGTGCGCTTGCCGTCCGAGTGCACCGTGTGCAGATGGCAGTCGCCGCGGTACCAGGCCCTGCCGCGGCCGCTCGCCCGCTCCGGCGGATGGTTCGGACGTGGCGTCTCGCCCTGCCCGCCGTGCCGGAGGGTGATGGTGACCTCGTAGTCCATGCCCTGCGGGGCGACGGTGTACGGGCCGAGCGCCACATGCCAGGTGCCCGCACGCACCGGGCCGGCCAGATAGCCGGGTGTCGCCTCGCTCGCGCTGATCGTGAACCGGTCACGGGCACCGCCCGACCAGCCCCGGAACCCCCGGCCGCCGAGCGCGGTGCCCCGCTCGTCGAAGATGCCGATGTCCAGCGCGTTGCCCTTGGTGCCTTCCGGGACCTGCGGCTTGTCGTAGGAGTACGACACCTCGATCTCCCGGACGCCATCGGGCACTTCGACCGGCAGATACACGAAGTCCGGTGCGCCCGTGGGCAGATGGCCGTTCACGGACTTGGAGTCCTGCGAACCGTCGGCGGCACGCGCGAAGTTCACGCTGCCCAGGGTGAGCACGCCCGCGGTGCCGGCCACCGCCGAGAGCCTGAGTACGTCACGTCTTCCCACACGGGTCATGCCCGCCTCCCCCTGCGCCTCCCGGCGCGCCCGTCACTTCGGTCGCGCGGCGCCACGGGGACGCCACGACTCACCGTTCTACGCGCAGCAGGCGGGCGGGGGAACCCCTGTGGATAACTCGGAGGCGGGCACCCACCTCGGGCACCCGCCCCCGGACCCGCCGCATCCGCCAGGCTGTTCAGCTGCTCAACGGCGCAGGACCTTCGCGAAGACGATCACGCCCACCACGACCACGACCAGGACCAGCGGGATGACGACCCACATCCACCACCGGTTGCTGCTGCTCTTGCTGTGGGAGCCGGAGGTGGAGTTGTAGCTCGTACCGGCCGTGCTGGTGCTGGTGCTGCTGCCGGACGTGCTGGTCTTGCTGATCCCCCCGTTGCTGCTGACGGTGCCGCCCTTGGAGCTGCTGCCGCCCGAAGTGGTGGTCTTGCTGATGCCCCCGCTGCTGCTGACGGTGCCACCACTGGAGCTGGAGGTGGAGCTCGAACTCGACGTGGAACTCGAACTGGAGCTCCTGCTCCCCCCGCTGCTGCCGCCGGATATGCGCCCCGGTGCGGCCTGCGTCCGGGTGCCGTCGCCGTCGCCGGACTGTCCGTACGAAGACGACACCCCGGAATCGGCGGACCTCCCGCCTGAACCACCCGAACCACCCGAACCGCCCCAAGCCGCATCCGACGCGGCGTACGCCGTCCCCGCCGTACCCCCGAGCAAGGCGCCGATCAGCAGGACAGAAGTGACAACACGCATGTTTTCCCCCGTAGTCGTGGTCGCGGAAGAGCATGGCAGAACCGCCTGCTCCGCGAACAGACGGCCGATCCGCACCCAGCACCGTAGACGATGTGAGATTGCCCGCAGCAACGACTCCGGGGCCGCGCCCGTACCGCTCGTATGCTCGGTTCATGACTTCGAGTGCGCAGGCAGCCCCCACCGCCACCGCAATGCGGCGTGCCCTCCGCCGTGCCCGTGACGGGGTGACGCTCGACGCCGCCGAAGCGGCCGTACTGCTGCAGGCGAGAGGCGACGATCTCGCCGAACTCGCCAAGTCCGCAGCGCGGGTGCGCGACGCCGGGCTGGAGGCGGCGGGACGCCCCGGGGTGATCACGTATTCGCGCGGGGTCTTCATCCCGCTCACCCGGCTGTGCCGGGACAAGTGCCACTACTGCACCTTCGTGACCGTCCCGGGCAAGCTCCGCCGTGACGGTCACGGGATGTTCCTGTCGCCCGACGAGGTGCTGGACATCGCGCGCCGCGGCGCCGAAGCAGGCTGCAAGGAGGCCCTGTTCACGCTCGGCGACAAGCCGGAGGACCGCTGGCCCGAAGCCCAGGAATGGCTGGAGTCGCACGGCTACGACGACACGCTTTCGTACGTACGGGCCATGGCCATCCGCGTCCTGGAGGAGACGGGGCTGCTGCCGCACCTCAACCCCGGCGTCCTGTCCTGGTCCGACTTCCAGCGGCTCAAGCCCGTCTCGCCGTCCATGGGCATGATGCTGGAGACCACGGCTGAGCGCCTGTGGAGCGAACCGGGCGGCCCGCACCACGGATCGCCTGACAAGGAACCGGCGGTGCGGCTGCGCGTGCTGGAGGACGCCGGGCGTTCCAACGTCCCCTTCACCACAGGGCTGTTGATCGGTATCGGTGAGACGTACGAGGAGCGTGCCGAGTCGCTCTTCGCGCTGCGCCGCATCCAGCGTGCCTACCACGGCATTCAGGAACTCATCATGCAGAACTTCCGCGCCAAGCCGGACACGGCCATGCGCGGAATGCCCGACGCCGAACTCGAGGAGCTGGCCGCCACGATCGCGGTGGCCCGGCACATCATGGGCCCCTCCGCCCGCATCCAGGCACCGCCGAACCTGGTGGACGGGGAGTACGCGATGCTCATCGGTGTCGGCATCGACGACTGGGGCGGCGTCTCCCCGCTGACCCAGGACCACGTCAACCCCGAGCGCCCCTGGCCGCAGATCGACGAACTGGCGCAGCACACAGCCGACTCCGGCTTCGAACTGCGTGAACGTCTCCCCATCTACCCCGAGTTCATCCAGCGCGGCGAACCCTGGCTCGACCCCCGGCTGCTGCCGCACGTCGAAGCGCTGGCCGAACCGGGCACGGGACTCGCCCGTGAGGACGCCCCTGTCGAGGGCCGCCCGTGGCAGGAGCCCGACGAGGGCTACCTCGCACCGTCCGGACGTACGGACCTGCACCGCACCATCGACACCGACGGGCGCACAACGGACCGCAGGGACGACTTCGACGAGGTCTACGGCGACTGGGAGAGCCTGCGTGAACAGGCGAAGCCCGGAATGGCACCGCAGCGCATCGACACGGACGTGCGTACTGCCCTGACCCGCGCCGCCGACGACCCCACGCGCCTCACCGACGACGAAGCGCTCGCCCTGCTGCACGCGGACGGCCCCGCCCTGGACGCGCTGTGCGGCATCGCCGATCAGCTGCGCCGCGACGTGGTCGGCGACGACGTGACGTACATCGTCACGCGCAACATCAACTTCACCAACGTCTGCTACACCGGCTGCCGTTTCTGCGCCTTCGCGCAGCGCCGCACCGACGCCGACGCCTACACGCTCTCCCTGGACCAGGTCGCCGACCGCGCCCAGCAGGCGTGGGAGGTGGGCGCGGTCGAGGTGTGCATGCAGGGCGGCATCCACCCGGACCTGCCGGGCACCGCCTACTTCGACATCGCCCGCGCGGTGCGGGAGCGCGTGCCGGACATGCACGTGCACGCCTTCTCCCCGATGGAGGTCGTCAACGGCGCCAGCCGTACGGGCCTCTCGATCCGCGACTGGCTCTCGGAGGCGCGCGACGCGGGCCTCGGTTCGATCCCCGGCACCGCAGCGGAGATCCTCGACGACGAGGTCCGCTGGATCCTCACCAAGGGCAAACTCCCGGCCGCCACCTGGGTCGAGGTCGTCGAGACGGCACACGAGCTGGGCATCCGATCGTCCTCCACGATGATGTACGGGCACGTGGACCAGCCCCGGCACTGGCTGGGCCACCTGCGGCAGCTCGCGGACATCCAGCGCTCGGCGGCCGAGAAGGGAGTGGCGGGCTTCACCGAGTTCGTCACGCTGCCCTTCATCCACACCAACGCGCCCGTCTACCTCGCGGGCATCGCCCGCCCCGGCCCCACCACCCGCGACAACCGCGCGGTGACCGCGATGGCACGGCTGCTGCTGCACCCCCACATCACCAACATCCAGACAAGCTGGGTCAAGCTGGGCGCGGAGGGTGCGGCGGAGATGCTCCGCTCCGGTGCCAACGATCTGGGCGGCACGCTGATGGAGGAGACCATCTCCCGGATGGCGGGTTCGTCCTACGGCTCGTACCGTTCGGTGCAGGACCTGACCGCCATCGCCGAGCTCGCGGGCCGGCCGGCCCGCGCCCGTACGACGCTGTACGGCGAGGTGCCCGAGGAGCGGCTGCGCGCGGCGCGGCTGTCCGACGGGCACCTGCCCCAGCTGCTTCCGGTACTGGGAAACTGAACCGGGGCGTCAGCCGGGAGGGCACTAAGGTGCGGCGGGGGACCTTCCCCCCTGCCCGCAGAGAGATACCGGCGGAGAGATCCCCGCAGAGAGACAACGGGAGGGACACGTGGCCGCTTCCGGAAGCGATGCCGTATGGGGCCGCGCCGAGCAGCAGGACTTCCGCGGCAGGGTGCGCGGCTGCCTGCTGGGCGGCGCGATGGGCGACGCGCTCGGCGCGGGTATCGAGTTCGATTCGCTGAGCGCGATCCGGGAGGCGCACGGCGCGTCCGGAGTGACCGATTTCGTCCCGGCCTACGGGCGGCGCGGCGCCGTCACCGACGACACCCAGATGACGCTCTTCACGATGGACGGCCTCATCCGCGCACACGTGCGCCGCGATACGGGCGCCTGGCACCCGCCCACCGACGTGCACGCCGCCTACCGCAGATGGGCGGCGACGCAGCGGGACTGGGGGCCGGACGAGCGGAAGAAGGAGGACGGCTGGCTGGCGCGCGAGGAGTGGCTCTACGCCCGCCGCGCACCCGGCAACGCTTGTCTGAGCGGTCTCGCCGACGACCGTATGGGCACCGTCGACAACCCCAAGAACCCGCAGTCCAAGGGCTGCGGCACGGTCATGCGGTCCGCCCCCTTCGGGCTGCTGGTGGGCTGGGAGCCGCAGTTGGTCTTCCAGCTCGCCGTGGAGTGCGCGGCGCAGACCCACGGGCATCCGACCGGATATCTGGCGGCAGGCGCCTTCGCCGCGATGGTGCACGCCCTGACGCGGGGCGACTCGCTCGACCACGCGGTGCAGAAGGCCCTCGCGCAGCTGTCGAACCGGCCGGGCCACGAGGAGACCAGCGAAGCGCTGAAGCGGGCGCTGGGCGCGGTGCGCCAAGGCCTGCCGACGGCCGAGCGGGTGGAGTCGCTGGGCGAGGGCTGGACGGCCGAGGAGGCACTGTCGATCGGCGTCTACTGCGCCCTGGTCGCCGAGGACGTACGGCACGGGCTGCTGCTGGCCGTGAACCACGGCGGTGACAGCGACTCCACCGGTTCCGTCTGCGGCAACCTGCTCGGCACCATCCATGGTGAGACGGCGCTGCCGCCGGGCTGGGTCGCGGAGCTGGAGGGACGCGGGACCATACTCGAACTGGCCGACGACTTCGCCATGGAGATGACACAGGGCCCCGCCCTGCACGCCCCGGGAGCGGCGTCCCCGGTCTGGCTGACGCGCTACCCGCGCGCGTGAGGGCGGTACGGGCAGCGACAGCAGCTCAGCGGATCAACGCGTCAGCAGGCCCGGCGAGCGGAGTCGCCGGCGCGCACATCCGCGACGAAGCCGGACCACGACCCCGGGGGAAAGCTCAGCGCCGGCCCCTCGGGGACCTTCGAGTCACGCACCGCCACCGCGCGGACGGTCGGTGACTTGACCTCGACGCACGCGCCATTGGCTGAGTAGCTCGACTTGATCCAGTCGATGGTGTTTCCCTGGTGAATAGCCATGTCTGCTCCGGTTGTTCGACTTGTGGGAGTGACCGTACGCCCCAATTCCCCATCGCGAAGGGGTCGTTCACTCGACCGGATGGCATATTCCAAACAGCTCTTCACGCCACCGCTGAAGCAGGTGTACTCTCCCGCCGCTCAGCCGCGGGCATACTCCTTCGCCACTTTCTCGATGAACTGCCGGGTCTGATCAGGGTTGAGAGCTTCGGCTCGCAAATGCTCGTACATGACGCTGTAGCTCTGTACGTCGTGCGTTTTCTCCAGGTACAGGTCGCTGGTGACCCCCTCCAGATAGACCACCGAGGAGTCGGAGGCGTCAGGGAACTCGAGGATCGCGTACTGCCCGTTGACGCCTGGATGGGCGCCCATGGAGAACGGCATCACCTGGACCGTGACGTGCGGCAGTTGCGACACCTCGTTGAGCCGCTCCAGCTGTTCCACCATCGTCTGGCGGCCACCGACCTCCCGGCGCAGCGCGGATTCGTCCAGTACCGCCCACAGCCGGAGCGGGCGGCGGAGGTCGTTGACCCGGTCCTGCCTGCGCATCCGTACCTGTACGCGCTTCTCGATGTCGGCCGCCGACGCCTCCGGCAGGGCGCCCTCGCAGACGGCCTCCGCGTACGCCTTCGTCTGCAACAGCCCCGGCACGACCTGCGGTTCGTACACCCGCAGGGAGGCGGCGTCCGTCTCCAGGCCGATGTAGACGCTGTAGGGGATGTCGCCGAAGGCGTGCCACCAGCCTTGCTGACGTGACTCCTTGGCCATCTGCATCAGTGAATCGACGATGCGGTGGTCCTCGACCTCGTAGACCCCGCACAGGTCGCGTACGTCGCGCTGGCTGATGCTGCGGCGGCCGTTCTCCAGCCGGCTGATCTTGGACTGCGAGACGAGCAGCCGGTCCGCGACCTCCTCCGCCGTCATGCCTTTCACCTCGCGGAGACGGCGCAACTCCTGCCCCAGACGGCGACGTCGGACGGTGGGGTTGACGTTGGACGCCACAAGAACAGCACCTCCGTAAAGTACGACTACTTTCCAGCAGGTTCCCACCACCGTGTGCGATCGCGCTGGCGAATGGCAACAGAGGGTGCGGAGTCGAGCACAGGGCATGCGTGCGGGGTGGCGGTACGGGCACCGCTCCCGGCGCCCGTACCACCAC
>NZ_JBOHCV010000104.1:0-7360 GCF_050698815.1 Streptomyces sp. | reverse complement strand
GGCAAGGCTGGGAAGGGGGTACGAACTCTTCCGGGTTCGTGGACTTCAGAGCGACTTCGCTCGCACTGTGCCGACGCTGTCGCAGCGATGGCGACAGCGAGATGACGAAACTTCAAGGTCCCCCCGGGTGTCCTGAAGGTTGCCACGAGCCGGCCGATGGCGATCGGCGCCCTACACCCCCCACTTCTCGTGCAACGGAGCGACGGCGGGCGAGCTCCAAGTGCGTACGCACCACCCCGAACTGGGCCTACCGTCCCTTCAGAAGATTACCATGAGAGATTCACGTAAACCCTACAATCGCCCCTAAGTGGAGATAGTGAGGCTTTCCCACCTGGTTGAGCGGCAAGTCTGTTGGTGCGGGGCGGCGTTGAGGAAGAGGTGAAGCTCCTGGTGGGTGGGTTGTCGACCGAGATCAACCTGTCGCCCGCCCCCGTTTCACCTCATGCACGAAGGCGCCCCATGCGGCGTCCGGGAAGCCGTCTGCGCAAGCCGAAAGCAGCGGAGGGAGCGATGATTCTGGAGCGGCGCGACGGTCTCCATCGCCGTACTCTCAAGTGAGGAAGAGGAGCGAGTCCCGTGCGCATCGTGATCAGTGAGTTCATGAGCCTGGACGGCGTTGTGCAGGCACCGGGCGGACCCGACGAGGACACCGACGGCGGCTTTGCCCACGGCGGCTGGACGCACCCGTTCTTCGATCCGGAGGTGGTGGGCGGCGCCTTCGATGACGCTTTGGCCAAGGCCGAGGCGCTGCTGTTCGGTCGCCGCACGTGGCGGACGATGGCCGGGGCGTGGCCCGAACGGGCCGGTGACCCGTTCGCCGACCGGATGAACACCATCCCGAAGTACGTCGTGTCCGACACGCTGGGCGACGAAGAGCTTACGTGGGACAACACCGCGCGCATCCCCGGCGGCGAGGCCGTCGCCCGAATCCAAGAGCTGCGCGGCATCGACGGTGGCGACCTGCTGGTCATGGGGAGCCCCACGCTCGCGCGTACTCTCCTGCACGAGGACCTGGCCGACGAACTCCGGCTCATGATCATGCCGGTGCTGCTGGGCGGCGGCAAGAAGATCTACCCCGACGACGGTGAGCTGCGCACGCTCAAGCTGGCCTCGACCGTCATCAGCGACGCGGGCGTGCATGTATGCACCTACCGGCCGATCGCCGAGGGGTAGCCCGGGGACGAAGGTGGTGGCCCGCAGCGAAGGGCCGCCCTTCCTCTTGCCGTCCGCTACGAGGCGACCGTGCCGGTCGCAGTACTCAACGAGTGGCTGTGAACAGCTGCCATGGGGTCCTCGTCCTGAGCGCCCGAGCCTGAGGAAGACATCGCAGCCCGATCGGACTCGCTACGCAGGACACAGAATTCATTGCCTTCAGGATCGGCAAGGACGGCCCAGCCCGCCCCGTCGGGCTTCCGGCGATCAGCGACCAGGGTGGCTCCGAGATTCAACAGCCGCTCGATCTCCTCCTCGCGCGACGTCGTCGGGCGCAGGCACAAGTGGATCCGGTTCTTGACTGTCTTTGGTTCTGGCACCTGGTTGAAGTGCAGCAGCGGGCCCTCCGGAAGCATCACGTCGATCTCCGGATCACCCCTTCTGTCCGACGGATGTAGCGGACAACCGGTCACCTCACTCCAAAACCGAGCCAGCTCATAGGCATCCGAACAGTCAATCGCCACGTTCTGTACTACCGAAACCATGCAGGCCAGCATGCCTGAGGACCGCGCAGTACGTCATCCAGACTCCACCCGCCCGTTCAACGTCGACTGTCATGAGACCAGCACAACAGGCCCTAGGGTCGGGTCGCGTGGAGATGACCAGCGCGAAGTACGAGGAGCTGCGGCATTGCCCGCTGATCCGCCCGACGCTGTCTAAGCTTGCCGCCGTGAACGACACCACCTATGGCATACGGATCAGACCGGGCAACCTGGCCGACGCACCAGCCGTGCTGGACATGCTCGACTCCGCGGTGGTCTGGATGAACGATCGCGGCAACACCGAGCAGTGGGGCACGACACCGTTTTCGCAGAAGCCCGGCGGGGTGGCACGGGTCGAGCGGTACGTCACCGAGAACGCCCCGCACATCGCGGAGTTGGACGGATCACCTGTCGGAGCCCTGGTGTTGGGCTCGGGGCCCAGCCCTCAGATGCCGATCGCGCCGGCCGAGGAACCCGAGCGGTACGTCCGGCTGCTGGTCTCCGACCGACGGCACGCCGGTCTGGGCATCGGGGCGACGCTGCTGGCCCATGCCGCAGAGGAGACCCGGCGGGCCGGCGTGCAACTGCTGCGGGTCGACTGCTGGGCGGGCGGCGGGGGCGAACTGGTCGCCTTCTACGAGCGCAACGGTTTCACTCCCACCGATCGCTTCCTGTACGAGGCATGGCCGGGACAGGTTTTGGCCATGCGGGTCGGCTGACTGCCGCGGTCCATACCGCCCGGTGGCGCCGCCCCTGGTCGCACTGCCGGTACCTCGGGCCCCCACCGCTGAACGAGCCCTGACCCGTACCGGTTAGCGTGGTGGACACGGCGGCTGCTCAAGCGCCATGGCTGGTCCTGGCAGCAGCCGACGCCGTTGCCGGTGTGGCGGTCGCCGGGCGGGTCGGGCGCAGGAAGAGCGAGAGAACCGGTACCAGGTACAGCACCCAGAACACTGCCTGGAGCACGCTCGGGTTCGGCTGGAAATTGAAGATGCCCTTCAGCAGGGCGCCGTACCAGCTGTCCGGCGGGATCGTCGCGCTGATGTCGAACAGGCGGTTGTCCAGGCCGGGCAGGATGCTCGCTTCCTGCAGGTCGTGGACGCCGTACGCGAGGACGCCGGCCGCGATCACCACCAGCATGGCACCGGTCCAGGTGAAGAACTTCGCGAGGTTGATCCGGAGGGCGCCGCGGTAGAACAACCAGCCGAGCACGACGGCCGTGACCAGTCCAAGGACGGCGCCGACCAGCGGGCGGACTCCGTCGTCCGATGCCTGCGCCGCGGACCAGACGAAGAGAGCGGTCTCCAGGCCCTCGCGACCCACGGCGAGAAAGGCAGTGGCGACCAACGCGCCGGTGCCGATGGCAAGGGCCTCGTCCAGCTTCCCGTGCAGCTGGGCCTTCAGGTGGCGGGCGGTACGTCGCATCCAGAAGACCATCGTGGTCACCAGACCCACGGCGAGGATGGACAGGACGCCGCCGAGTGTCTCCTGGGCCTCGAACGTCAGCTGGGAGGAGCCGAATTGCAGCACCGCGCCCACACTCAGGCTCAGCGCCACCGCGATGCCGATACCAAGCCAGATCGGCGGCAGCTTGCTCCGGTTGTCGGTCTTGACCAGGTAGGCGACGAGGATGCAGACGACGAGACACGCCTCTAGTCCCTCGCGCAGGCCGATCAGGTAGTTGGCGAACACACGGTCTCCTTTGGACGCGGTCGTCAGGTGTCGTCTGGTGTCGTCGAGCCAGGAGGTCCTGACGTGCCGTTGACGGCCGGTCAGGACTGGCTGTTGAGGAAGCCGATCAGGCTGGCGCCCCACCAGCCGAGCTGGCTGACGGAGGCGGCCACACTGGTCCGGACGCGCAGGGTGCGCGGCACCCGACCGTCCCGGCACCCGTCGAGGCGCTGCCCGAGCCAATGGGCGTAAAGGCCGTTGAGGGTGATGACCAGGACAAGTCCCAGCTTGAGCAGGGTCAGTGGCGATGCCAGGTCCGGACGAAGGAACAGGCCGGTGACGACCAGCCCTGCCAGTCCGAGCCAGATCGGGATCTGGAGGGCGCAGGCGGTGCGCAGGACGTCGGACAGTCGGCGTCGTCCGAGCATCCACAGCACGGCGATCCAGTCGACGGCGAGTACGGAGCCCAGTCCGACGATGAGCGACACGAGATGCAGGAAGCGGGCCGCGATCTGCACGGGCGGGTCGGGATGAACGTGGTCGGCCACCCAGCAGACGGTCACCAGGACGGCGGAGCTCAGGACTCCCAGGGCGGCGAGCGCCCAGACCGGTGTGGGCGGAGGGTCACCGGATCCACCGCCGTCGGCAGGCGCGGTCCACTCCGGTTCCCCGGCGGTGCGGGGAACCGGAGCAGCCACTTGGCTGCCGGAGGTCGGGGCCACCGGTCAGTTCCCCGACTTGAGTTCCACGTTGCGGAAGGTGGCGGTGGTCTTCTCGCTCAGCGCGGGCTTCTCACCGCTGGCGCCGTGCCGCAGGAACGTCGGGCGCTGCAGCGTGGCCCGCAGGGTGTACTTGCCGGCCTTGGGGATGGAGAAGTTGTTGGCGTAGTGGAAGAACTCGGCGTGGTAGAAGTTCAGGTCCTGGGCCTGCACGACCTTGCCCTTGCTGTCGAGGACCTCAAGACGGATCGGCACTTCCGGGACGATGCGGCCGGTCTTGGCCTCCATCGGGATGATCTCGATGTGGTGGGTCTCGCCCTTGGCCGGCTCGCGGTTGACCATCTTGCCGTGCTTGCCGTGCTCGCCGCGGAACCACGGCTCGGCCGCCTCGACGATGTAGCCGACGCGGTACTCACCCACCTTGGTCTCGCCGCCGTTCGCCGCCATTTCCGCCTCCAGCACGGTGTGCTGGTGCGCCACACCGGCCGGTGCGGTCTCCTTCGCCTGGCCCTTGGCGGGCGTGTTCTCCGCCTTGTCGGCATCGCCGGCGCCGCAGGCAGTCAGGGCGAGAGCGAGCGGGACGGCGAGAGCGAGCGAACGTGTGGACCTCGGCATGGCTGAAAACCTTCGATCGGGAGTAAGGTTAGCCAAACCTAAGGTCTCGCCATGTGCCAGTCAACCTATCCCGCGATGTGGACACTCGCCTCATATCGTGCACAGGTGTCGGGTTCCCCGTGGCCATAGGTAAGTTGACGTGCCGTCAACGAACTACTGAGGACATCGAACGTCAGCGGGAGGGTCGGTATTTGGACAACCCAGTCGGCCTCCCCGCCTACACTGCGCCCGCTTCCGTCACTCTCTACGCCCCAGGAGACCGTCATGACCTCTCGGCCGACTCGCCAGACCCGGCCCGCCGCCATGGCCCTGCTTGCCGTCTGCCCCGTTGCCCTTCTGACCGCCTGCGCCGAGAAGAGCGGCGGTACCGGTGGCGACGCGAAGTCGGGAGCCATCACCGTCCAGGCCACCGATGACGCCTGCAAGCTCTCCCGGACGTCGGCACCTGCCGGATCCATCAGCTTCAAGGTCACCAACGAGGGCAGCAAGATCACTGAGTTCTACGTCTACAGCCCGGACGACAAGGTGGTCAGCGAGGTCGAGGGCATCGGCCCCGGCACGTCCCGCACGATGACCGTGAAGGTCAGCAAGGCCGGCTCGTACACCACGGCCTGCAAGCCGGGCATGGTCGGCAACGGCATCCGGGGCGACTTCACTGTGACGAAAAAGAAGTAGCACGGCTGACCCGCTCCGCCGGCGCCCAGCGTATGCAATGGGGGGGTTCTCCGCAGTCGGCGGAGAACACCCCCATCAACAACCACCACTCGCGACAGCGAACGACAAAGGGCAAGGAGAGTGCTCTCCTTGCCACTCTCAACATATAGCGCACCGGGGGGCTTGCGGCAAGACCCGGGTCGTGCCGCAGAATCGTCGACCGAGGCCAGGACCTGCGGAAACGACAGATCCGCGAGGTGTGTGCGCCGCCGGACCGTTCCGGGCGGCCGGCCCAGGGATCATTCTCGTGAATGGGGGGCTTCATGGTTGACGTCATCATTGCCGGCGGCGGACCGACCGGATTGATGCTGGCCTGCGAATTGCGGCTGCACGGCGTGCATGTGGTCGTGCTGGAGAAGTCGGCGGAGCCGACCACGCATGTCCGCGCGCTCGGTCTGCACGTGCGCAGCATCGAGGTGATGGACCAGCGAGGCCTGCTGGAGCGGTTCCTCGCGCAGGGCAAGAAGTATCCGGTCGGCGGCTTCTTCGCCGCCATCACCAAGCCGTCGCCCGACCGGCTGGACACCGCACATGGGTATGTCCTCGGCATCCCGCAGACCATCACCGACCGCCTGCTGGCCGAGCGAGCCACCGAGCTCGGCGCTGAGGTCCGGCGCGGCTGCGAAGTGGTCGGGCTGAGCCAGGACGAGGACGGGGTCACCGTCGAGCTGGCCAATGGCGCCAGGGGAAGCACACAGCTGCGCGCCCGCTACCTCGTCGGCTGCGACGGCGGCCGCAGCACGGTGCGCAAGCTGCTCGGCGTCGGCTTCCCCGGTGAGCCCTCCAGGGTCGACACGCTGCTGGGCGAGATGGAGGTGGCCGTTCCGCCGGAGACGGTGGCCGCTGTGGTGGCCGAAGTCCGCGAGACCCAGAAGCGGTTCGGCGTCGGGCCTTTCGGGGAGGACGGGGTGTACCGCGTCGTCGTGCCCGCCGAGGGTGTGGCCGAGGACCGCTCGGCCCGGCCGGCTCTCGAGGAGTTCAAGCAACAGCTCCGGGTGGTCGCCGGCACCGACTTCGGCGTGCACTCACCGCGTTGGCTGTCCCGCTTCGGCGACGCCACCCGGCAGGCCGAGCGCTACCGGGCCGGCCGGGTGCTGCTGGCCGGCGACGCGGCGCACATCCACCCGCCGGTCGGCGGGCAGGGCCTCAACCTCGGCGTCCAGGACGCGTTCAACCTCGGCTGGAAACTGGCCGCAGAGGTCGGCGGCTGGGCGCCGGAGGGGCTGCTGGACAGCTATCACACCGAACGGCACCCGGTGGCCGCCGACGTGCTGGACAACACCCGGGCACAGATGGAGCTGCTGTCCCCCGATCCGGGTCCCCGTTCAGTGCGCCGGCTGCTGTCGGAACTGATGGACTTCGAGGACGTCAACCGGTACCTGATCGAGAAGATCACCGCGATGAGGGTCCGCTACGACTTCGGCGAGGGGCATGAACTGCTCGGCCGGCGGATGCGGGACGTCGCGCTGAAACGGGGGCGCCTCTACGAGCTGATGCACGACGGCCGCGGACTGCTGCTCGACCAGACCGGCCGGCTCTCGGTGAAGGGCTGGGCGGATCGGGTCGACCACGTCATCGACGTCAGCGAGGAACTGGACGTGCCCGCAGTGCTGTTGCGGCCGGACGGCCACGTGGCGTGGGCCGGTGGAGATCAGCAGGACCTGCTCGGCCGACTGCCCAAGTGGTTCGGCGCTGCCGTCAGTTGAGCGCGCAGTCGTGGCTCGAAGGGGTGAGCCGTTGTGACTGGATGCGCGACGTCGTGGCAACGATGGAGTATTCATCGCAGCGGTCGGCGTCGACGGTGTGCGGTGCGAAATCAAGACGACGTGAACGGGCAATGTGGATGAGTTTTGAGTGTGAGCGCGTCGTACAGTGCGGGTGTGGAAGATCTGGTTGTCCTTGACAGCCTTAGTTGGAAAATCCTTGATGGAGTTAAGTTGCTTGAAC
>NZ_JBOHCV010000103.1:0-4596 GCF_050698815.1 Streptomyces sp. | reverse complement strand
GCGCCACACAGGCAACTGATGAGGAGTCACCTGTGATTACGAGTCTGACAGAGGCCGAGCGGGACGACTTAGCCCGCAAGGCGGGCGAGGCGAACAAGCGCAGCGAGGACAACTCGCGTGCGAAGGGCGGTCGCTGATGGGTGAGACCGAGACGTTCGAGACGATCCGCTACACCGCTGACGTGGTCGCCGTGCGCGAGGACGACGGCGCCGTGCTCCTGATCGAGCGCGGCTGGGAGCCCTTCGAGGGGGCCCTGGCCCTGCCCGGCGGGCACGTTGACCCGGGAGAGACCTCCCGTACGGCCGCCGTGCGAGAGCTGCTGGAAGAGACCGGCGTCGCAGTCCGCGAGGATGACCTGACGCTGGTCGGGATCTATGACGCTCCGGGGAGGGACCCGCGCGGGCGGTACGTCTCCGTGGCGTACGCGGTCACCGTCCCGGCCGGCACCACGGCCCGCGCCGGGGACGACGCCGCTGCCGTGCTGTGGCTGCCGCTGGCCGTCACGGCACACACCGACGGCCTGGCGTTCGATCATCGGGAGATCGTGCATGCCGCGTGGCGGCAGCGGATCGCCGCCGGGTACGACCGCCAGATCGCCCGGGAGACGGACACCGGCCGCTGCCCGGCCGTACACCCGGCCGACCCGAGCGACTGCGACGGCCCAGTCGCGGTCACCGTCGTAGACCGCTCCGGGGCCGGGGTCGACGGCTGCGAGCACCACGCAGCGCGGATGCTCGCCTCCCTCAAAGACGCGCGCGTCTACGCCCTGCCCGACGCGGCCGACGGCGCCGCCCTACGGACGTTCAAGGCCGCAGCCACGCTGCCGCCCTACGTCTGGCGCCAGCCCCTGCACCGCTGACCACGCACCACCATCCGCGAACGGCACGCGCCCCCGGGGCTGCAACTCCGGGGGCGCCTTGCTGGGCCGTTCCGATCACTAGGGAGATCACGACCCATGAAGCACATCGGACCTGTTCAGGCGGTTGTTACCGCCGCTGAGTACGACCGCGAGCCGACGGCTGCGGAGCTGGACGCGATCGAGCAGGAGATGCCCGTCATCACGGCGGAGGTCGACCTGCTGGACGCGCAGATCATCACCCTGGACCGGACGCCGTCGGAGCTGGACGAGCGGCGCATCCGCCGCGCCCGCAACCGCGTGCTCGCCGCGCGGCGGTCGCTGGCCAACCGCGCCGACGCGCTCTCGGAGGTGATCGCGTGAAATCCCGCAACGGTCTCGGGAACTGGCTGTTCACCTACGGCGGTTGGGCCGTCCTCGCCGTCCTGGTGGCGGTGTGGGTTCTTCCCGTCCCGCGGACGGTCCGCCTCGTCGTCAGCATCGCGGGCGTCGCGCTCTGCGTCGTCATGCACGTCGCTCTTCAGATGCGCCGTCGCGCTGAGAGCGGAGGCGAGCGATGAGCCGCGAAGTACTGGTTGCCGCGCACGGTGAGGTGAAGGCGGAGATCGCCCGCACGGACACGAAGGCGTCGCTGCTGCTGGCGTTCAACGGTGTCGCGCTGGCCGGTACATGGACTGTGGGCGCGCAGCCGTGGGTGCCGCTGACTGCCCGGATCGTGGGCGGCCTCGCGCTGTTGATGCTGCTGGCGTCGGTGACGCTGCTTCTGCTCGTCGTGCGGCCCCGGCTCTCCGCGACTGCGGAGCGGGTCGGTTTTCCCCGGTGGGCACAGCTGACGGCCGACGAGGTGGCGGCAGAGCTGGCGCAGGACCGCACCGCAGGCCACGTGGTCGCGCTGTCCGGCATCGCCGTCGCGAAGATGCGCGGCTTGCAGCGCTCCGTGAACCTCATCCTCGCGACCGGTGGCCCGCTGTTGGTCGCCGCGCTCATCACGACAGGAGGTGCCCTGTGAGCACCGCATCCAAGGGAATGCCGAAGCTGTCCGGTGGTCAGACTGCGGTCTTGATCCTGGCGTGTGTGCCGATGGTGGCCGCTGGCGCGGCCGGCGGATGGGGCACGTACACCAACGTCGTTGCCGAGTTCAAGCGCAGCGCTACGGCGCTGGGCGTCGTCGCCGGCGGCGAGGGCGTCACGCTCGTCCTGGCGCTGGTGATGGTCGGGCTGACGATGCTGGGCCAGTCGGCGCCGGCGCCTGTGCGTCTGGGCATGTGGGGCGCTCCGCTGGCCGCCGCGGTGACTGGTGTTGCGGTGGCGGACGACGCGACGGAGGCCGTCGTGTACGCGATGACGCCGATGGCGATGTCCGCTTCTGCCGAGGGCCTGGGCCTGCTGGCCCGCAGGATCGTGGTGTTCCGCACCGGCGTGGACATGGAGGCGCGGCGCAGGAACGCGGAGACGGTACAGCGGCTGAACTACCACCGGGCGCGTGCCGCGAACCACCCCACGAAGTGGGTGCGGGAGCGTTCCGAGAAGGCGTCATGGCGTCTCGCGAAGCGTGTGGGTGTCGGTGACGAGCAGCTTGGCGCCTCGCTGGTCGAGGTGCAGCGGACCCGCATCCGTGAAGGCGCGGACGCGGCCCTGGTGGACATGTTCGGTGTCACCCCCGCGGTGCCTGAACTGCCTGCGGTCGTCGCTGAAGTGTCCACCGAGCAGGCCGTGATTGAGGCCCCGAAGGTGGACAGTGCCCCCCTGCCGACACTGGACACGCCCCCGGCCGTCGAGGTCGAGGCCGCACCGGTCGAGCCGGAGCCTGAGCTGCAGGTCATCTGTGGTGCCGGGCAGGTGCACACCCCGCCCATGCCGGAGGACGAGGCAGGGGACGAGGTGGACACCGACACCCCTCCGGAGGTGGACAGCGGAGAGAGTCCGCGGTTGTCCACCGAGAACGCCAAGAACGTCATCCGGGTGTGCTGGGTGATGGGGGACAGCATCGGGGACGCCGCACGCAAGGCCACCCGCTCGCGCTCCTACGTCCAGAGGGTCTACGCCCGGCTGGACGAGATGCAGGGCAAGCAGCCGGCGCCTGAGCGGCTGGCGCTGGTGCGGTCGGAGGCGACGGCATGAGCGAACCGATCGCCTTACCCGGCCCCTGGCGCACCGTCATGCAGGCCGCGGGCTACCGCTGCCAGTGCACCGGTGAGTGCGGCAGCGCCCACAAGAAGGGCGACGGTCGCTGCCCGCGTGAGCACGACCAGCACGCGAGCAAGCACCGCGGACCGATCCACCCGGCAGCGGCGCCTGCCGACCCGACGACGCCTGCCCTTGCGGCGGCGCGGCTTCCCGCCTCGCGGCTGCGGGCCTGGTGCCCGGACTGCCACGACGGTGCACGCCGCGCGAGCAACCGGGCGGCTCGCTCCCAACCCGACGATGCACAGGGCTCCCTGTTCGCCCTGTGAGCTTGGAGAACTCCATGAAAGAGATCGAAAAGGCGTCGCGTGACGCCGTCGAAGCGGCACGGCAAGGTGATCAGTTCTCGCTGATGCTGGCCGCGATCCAGGCCGCACAGCAGCAGCCCGTCCGCACTGTGCAGGCGCCGGCGCCGGTCGTGAAGTCGTCCGGTGGCGCCGCGAAGTGGGCCGGGATCGGAGTGGCGGCCACCTTCTTGTCCGTCGCCATCGCCGTCTCGCTGGTCTCGGCAGCCATCGCCACTGTGTGCCTCACGGTGTGCGTCCTGATCCTCCGCGACGTGTGGAACAGCATCCGGAAGGGGTCCTGACGGTGGAAATCCCGGAAGGCGAGTGCCCGCAGTGCTGGGTGCACGCCCACGACAAGAGCGTCCACGCACACCTCGGGTGGCGTGAGGACTGCCCGGAGTGCGTGGCGCATGTGGAGCTGCATCAGCGAGAGAAGCGCGTCCGCTGGTGGTGAACCCGCCAGACCACAACAACCAGAGAGGGGCAGCCACGATGGCTACCCACGTTGTCCCGTCTCACTTCCACTGCCCGAAGTGCGACCCCGTGTTGGTCAGGGGGGTGACTCAGGCCGTGTGCGGCGCTGTCATCCCGGAGGCCATCGTCATCCCCCGCGGGCAGCCGATGCCGCCGAACCGGAGGTGTCCGGACTGCCGGCGGGCGCGCTTCACCCACACTCACCGAAAGGGGCGCTGACCCATGGCGAAGCCCGTCTACACGAACTCGGAGAAGGCGAAGCGTGCCCGGCTGCTGTTCAAGGGCGCCAAGGGCTCCTACGGCGACACCAGCCGCATCGACAAGCAGATCGACAACATCGACCGCGCTGCGCAGGACCGCGGCGAGCGCGAGGCAGCGGCTCACAAGCGGGCGCTGGACAACGCGAAGGACGACGTTGCCACAGCACGCGTGAGGGAGCGTTCCGCTCCCCGCGGTCCGGAGCGTCAGGCCGCCCGCAAGGACCGCCAGGAGGCAGAGAAGCGCCTGCGCCTGGTGGAGCGCGCAGCCAGGTAGCTCCGCCCCGGTACGGCCGCCAGGCCGGCCAGCTCACCGGCCGTACCGGGCCCCTGAACCATGAACAGGACAGGAGTAGTTCCCATCATGACTGAGTCCGTCTCCGCTGCCGTGGGCAGCGTGCATGACCTGGACGAACACCGCGCCAACCGCAGTGGCGACGCGCCGCTGTCGCTGGCCAAAGACACCACCCCGCCTCCCGTGTTGGAGGGCACCGTGCTCCCCGCGGAGCCGGTGGCACCGGCCGCGCCGGCGCGGCAC
>NZ_JBOHCV010000102.1:0-10853 GCF_050698815.1 Streptomyces sp. | reverse complement strand
GCGCGGACCGGAGCACCAGCGCCCCTGGCGCTGGCTGCCCATCGCCCCCGCCACGCTGCTGCTGCTCCTCTTCCTGGCCGGCCCGATCGGCTACTGCGCCTACATCGCCTTCACCGACATGCAGCTGACCGGTCAGGCGTCGCCGTCCTTCGTCGGCTTCGACAACTTCCGGCGGGCCTTCGCCGACGCCAACTTCCGCAACGCCGTCGTCCTGACGCTGGTCTTCACGCTGATCTCCTCGATCCTCGGCCAGAACACCCTGGGCCTGACGCTGGCGGCACTGATGCAGCGCTCGTCCAAGGCCGTACGGTCGGTGACCGGCGCCATCGTCATCAGCGCCTGGGTGCTGCCGGAGATCGTGGCGGGCTTCCTGCTCTACACCTTCTTCAACAAGGAGGGCACCCTCAACGCCATCCTGGACTGGCTGCATCTGCCGTCCCAGAACTGGCTGTTCACGCTGCCCATCATCGCGGTCTCCTTCGCCAACGTCTGGCGGGGAACGGCCTTCTCGATGCTGGTCTACTCGGCGGCCCTGTCCGAGGTGCCCAAGGAGGTCACCGAGTCCGCCCAGGTCGACGGCGCGAGCGCCTGGCAGCGGATGTGGCACATCACCCTGCCGATGATCCGCCGCTCCATCGGCACCAACCTGATGCTCAACACCCTGCAGACCCTCTCGGTCTTCGGGCTGATCTGGGCCATGACGCGCGGCGGCCCGGGCAATCGCAGCCAGACCCTGCCCGTCTTCATGTACGACCAGGCGTTCAACAAGTCGCTGATCGGCTACGGCACCGCGGTGGCGCTGCTGCTGCTGGTGGTCGGCGCGCTGTTCTCGGTCGTCTATCTGCGCCTGATGCGCGAGGAGGTCTGAGCCACGTGGCAGCCATCCCCGGACCCACCACCGCGGCGGCGCCCCGCCGTTCCCTCAGCCGCCCCGCGCGCCAGCGGCTCGCCGCCGACCTCGGACTGCTGGTCCTCGCGGCGGGCTTCGTACTCCCGCTGCTGTGGCTGATCTTCGCCTCGGTCGACGCGGAAGCGTCGATGCGCGTCGCCCCGCCGCACTCCCTCACGCTGGAGAACTTCTCGGCGGTGCTCAACGACGAGATCACCTTCACCCCGATGCTGAACAGTCTGCTGCTGTGCGGCGGCGCCACCCTGATGACGGTCAGCAGCGCGGCACTGGCCGCCTATCCGCTCTCCCGTTTCCGGTCCCGCTTCTCCCGCCCGTACCTGCTCACCATCCTCTTCACCACCTGCCTGCCGATCACGGCCGTGATGGTGCCGGTCTACGGGCTGTTCGTGCAGATCAACCTGATCGACACGATGTACGGCACGTCCTTCTTCCTCGCCACCTCCCAACTGCCCTTCGCGGTGTGGCTGATGAAGAACTTCATGGACGGGGTCCCGGTGGCACTGGAAGAGGCGGCCTGGACCGACGGTGCGAGCTGGCTGCAGGCGCTGACCCGGGTGATCCTGCCGCTGATGGGACCGGGCTTCGCCGTCGTGACGGTCTACAGCTTCATCATGATGTGGGGGAACTTCTTCGTCCCCTTCATGCTCCTCATCAGCCCCGAGCAACTCCCGGCCTCGGTCAGCATCTTCACCTTCTTCGGCAACTTCGGCTCGATCGTCTTCGGCCAGCTCGCCGCGTTCTCCATCCTCTACTCCACGCCCGTGCTGCTCCTCTACATCCTCATCGCGAAGCGCCTCGGCGGCGGCTTCACGCTGGGCGGCGCGGTCAAGGGGTGACGGCACAGGCGTCGGCCGTGTTCAACAAGTCGACGTTCGCGCCGGGTTCGGCGGCGGGCGGGCAGCAGAGGCGGGGCGACCAGGTCAGAAGACGGACTCGGCCTCGTCCATGCGGTCCTGCGGCACCCGCTTGAGCTCGGTCACCGCGTTCGCCAGCGGTGTCATCACGATCTCGGTACCGCGCAGCGCCGTCATCCGGCCGAAGTCGCCGCGGTGCGCCGCCTCCACCGCGTGCCAGCCGAAGCGGGTGGCCAGCACCCGGTCGTACGCGGTGGGCGTGCCGCCGCGTTGCACGTGGCCGAGGATGACCGCCTTGGCCTCCTTGCCGACCCGGTATTCCAGCTCGCCGGCCAGCCGGTTGCCGATCCCCACGAAGCGCTCGTGCCCGAACCGGTCGATGACGCCCTTCTCGTACGGCATCGAGCCCTCCGCCGGGTGGGCCCCCTCGGCGACGCAGATCATCGCGAACTTCTTGTCGCGGGCGAACCGCTCCTCGACCATCTTCGCCAGGTCGTCGACCTCGAAGGGGCGCTCCGGGACGCAGATCCCGTGCGCGCCCGCCGCCATGCCCGCCTCCAGGGCGATCCAGCCGGCGTGCCGTCCCATGACCTCGACGACCATGATGCGCTGGTGCGACTCGGCGGTCGTCTTGAGCCGGTCCATGGCCTCGGTGGCCACACCCACGGCCGTGTCGAAGCCGAAGGTGCGGTCGGTGGCCGAGATGTCGTTGTCGATGGTCTTGGGTACGCCGACGACCGGCAGGCCCGCGTCCGCGAGCATCCGGGCGGCGGTCAGGGTGCCCTCGCCGCCGATGGGGATCAACGCGTCCAGACCCAGCCGCTCGACCAGTTCCTCGGAGTTCTCGCACGCCTCGCGCAGCCGGTCCCGCTCCAGCCGGGCGGAGCCCAGGATCGTGCCGCCGCGGGCGAGGATGCCGGACACCGAGTTGATGTCGAGCGAGCGGTAACGGCCGTCGAGGAGACCCGTGAACCCGTCCTCGAAGCCGATGACCTCGTCGCCGCGGTCGTGCACGGCCCGGTGGACGACGGACCGGATCACGGCGTTCAGACCGGGGCAGTCGCCGCCTGCGGTGAGGACTCCGATACGCATGGGTGTTTCGTTCTCCAGGTCGGTGAGTGGCCCGCGGGACACGGGGCCGCTGGCTGGTGCTGATCCGTGCGGTGAGCCGGGCCGAGTGTTTCATGTGTTGAACACACCCCGCACTGCCCGTCCGCCCACCGGACGCCCGCTGCACACCCACCGGTCCTTCCGCACCCCTTGCCCGGGCGGAGGGCGGCGCCGGACGCGCGGGTATCGTCAAGCCTATAGGTACGCCCTTACCTGCGGATTTCGGGTGAATCTCCACCGGGGACACCCCTGCACGGCCGCCGCCCGCGGTGGCGGCCGGCCAACCCCCGACGAGAGGAAGAACACGGTGCCGCGCAGCGTCTACGTGACCGGAATCGGCCGAGGCGACGGCCGCCAGGTCGTCGAGCTGGGAATGATGGAGCTGCTGACCCGCCAGGTGGACCGGGTGGGGGTGTTCCGGCCGCTGCTGCACAGCGACGGTCCCGACCGCCTCTACGACCTGCTGCGCAGCCGCTACCGCCTGACCCAGTCCCCCGGGACCGTCTTCGGCATGGGCTACGAGGAGGCGGCGGCCCTCCAGGCCGAGCAGGGCACCGACGAACTGGTCTCCCGGCTGCTGGAGCGCTTCCACGCGGTGGCCGGGAAGTACGAGGCCGTCCTGGTCCTCGGCACCGACTACGCCGGCACCCAGCTCCCCGCCGAGCTGGCGCTCAACGCCCGGCTCGCCAACGAGTTCGGTGCCGTGCTGCTGCCCGTGGTGGCCGGCGACGACCAGAGCGCCGAGTCCGTGGCGGCCGAGGTGCGCAACGCCCACCACGCGTTCACCTCGCTCGGCTGCGACGTCGTCGCGACCGTCGCCAACCGGGTGGCCGCCGAGGAGGTGGCCGACGCCGCCCGCCTGCTGGGCGATCAGCTGCCCGGGCCGGTGTACGTACTGCCGGAGGAGCCCGCGCTCGCCGCACCGACCGTCGCCCAGGTACGGGACAAGCTGGGCGCTCAGGTGCTGCTCGGCGACCCGGCGGGGCTGGCCCGTGATGTGCGTGACTTCGTCTTCGGCGGTGCCCACCTGCCGACGTTCCTGCCCGCACTGACCGAGGGGTGCATGGTCATCACCCCCGGGGACCGGGCCGACCTGATAGTGGGCGCGCTGGCCGCGCACTCCGCCGGCTCCCCCGCCATCGCGGGCGTCGTACTGACCCTCGACGCCCGCCCCGGTGCGGAGACCATGGCGCTCGCCGCCCGCCTCGCGCCCGGCACGCCCGTGCTCGCGGTGCCGGCCGGCTCGTTCCCGACCGCCGCGGAGCTGTTCGCGCTGGAGGGCAGGCTGACGGCCTCGACGCCGCGCAAGGCGGAGGTGGCGCTCGGGCTCTTCGAACGTCACGTCGACACCCGGCAGCTGACCGACCGGCTCGCGGTCGAGAGGGGCGAGCGCGTCACGCCGATGATGTTCGAGCACGAGCTCGTGGAGCAGTCCCGTTCCGACCGCCGGCACATCGTGCTGCCGGAGGGCGGTGAGGAGCGGGTGCTGCGCGCCGCCGAGGTGCTGCTGCGCCGCGGCATCTGCGACCTGACGCTGCTGGGCGAGCCCACCGCCGTACGCAAGCACGCCGCCGAACTCGGCATCGATCTGAGGCTGCTCGCGGACTGCGAACCGCCCTCGGCGGACGAGGCGTCGGCGCGGATCGTGGACCCGCAGGTCTCACCGCTGCGGGAGCGCTTCGCGGAGCTGTACGCCGAGCAGCGCGCGCACAAGGGCGTCACCGTCGAACTGGCCTACGACACGGTGGCGGACGTCTCCTATTTCGGGACGCTGATGGTGCGCGAGGGCCTGGCCGACGGCATGGTCTCGGGCGCCACGCACTCCACCGCCGCCACCATCCGGCCCGCCTTCGAGGTGATCAAGACCCGTACGGACGCGGCGATCGTCTCGTCCGTCTTCTTCATGTGCCTGGCCGACCGCGTCCTGGTCTACGGCGACTGCGCGGTCAACCCCGACCCGGACGCCCGGCAGCTCGCCGACATCGCCGTCCAGTCGGCGACCACGGCGGCCCGCTTCGGGGTCGAGCCGCGGATCGCGATGCTGTCGTACTCGACGGGCGCCTCCGGCTCCGGTGCGGACGTCGACAAGGTGCGGGAGGCGACCGAGCTGGTACGGGAGCGGCGGCCCGACCTGCTGGTGGAGGGCCCGATCCAGTACGACGCCGCCGTGGAGCCCTCGGTCGCGGCCACCAAGCTGCCCGGATCGGAGGTCGCGGGCAGGGCGACGGTGCTGATCTTCCCCGACCTCAACACCGGGAACAACACCTACAAGGCCGTGCAGCGCTCGGCCGGCGCCGTGGCCGTCGGGCCGGTCCTGCAGGGTCTGCGCAAACCGGTGAACGACCTGTCGCGCGGCGCCCTGGTCTCCGACATCATCAACACCGTCGCCATCACCGCCATCCAGGCGCAGCAGAAGGAAGAGCCCCGCCCGTGACCGCCGCAGCCCCCGCCCCGACCCGGGCCACCCGCGTTCTCGTACTCAACTCCGGCTCCTCGTCGCTGAAGTACCAGCTGCTGGACATGACCGACGACTCCCGGCTCGCCGCCGGCCTCGTGGAGCGGATCGGCGAGCGGCAGTCCCGGCTGACGCACAGCCCGCTGGCTTCGGACGGGGACAGGCGTGAGCGGGTCGCACCGTTCCCGGACCACGAGGCCGCGCTGAAGGCCGTGGCGGCGGAGCTGGACGCCGACGGGCTCGGCCTGGACTCGCCCGCGCTGGCCGCGATCGGGCACCGGGTGGTGCACGGCGGACAGCGCTTCACCCGGCCCACGCTGATCGACGACACGGTGCTCGCGGAGATCGAGCGCCTGGTGCCCCTCGCGCCCCTGCACAACCCGGCCAACCTGGCCGGCATCACCACCGCGCGGGCGCTCAACCCCGGCCTGCCGCAGGTCGCCGTCTTCGACACCGCCTTCCACACCACGATGCCGGAGCACGCCGCCCGCTACGCGATCGACGCCGCGACGGCGGACGCGCACCGTGTGCGGCGCTACGGCTTCCACGGCACCTCGCACGCGTACGTCTCCCGCAAGACCGCCGAACTACTCGGCGAGGACCCGGCCGGGGTGAACGTGATCGTCCTGCACCTGGGCAACGGCGCCTCGGCGTCCGCGGTCGCGGCGGGCCGCTGTGTGGAGACCTCGATGGGCGTGACGCCGCTCGAGGGCCTGGTGATGGGCACCCGGTCCGGTGACATCGACCCGGCGGTGGTCTTCCACCTGGTCAGGGTCGCGGGCATGTCGGTCGACGAGGTGGACGAGCTGCTGAACAAGCGGAGCGGACTGCGCGGGCTGTGCGGGGACAACGACATGCGTGAGATCAGCCGCCGCAGCGAGGAAGGGGACGAGGCGGCCCGGCTCGCCTTCGACGTCTACGTCCACCGGCTGAAGAAGTACATCGGCTCCTACTACGCCGTGCTCGGCCGGGTCGACGCCGTGGCCTTCACGGCCGGAGTGGGCGAGAATTCCGCTCCGGTACGCGCGGCCGCGATCGCCGGCCTGGAAACCCTGGGTCTGTCGGTCGACCCCGTTCGCAACGAGGCGTCCGGCCGGGCGGACAGCCCGGCGGGCGGGGCGGCGCGGCTGATCTCGCCGGCAGACGCCCGCGTCGCGGTCGCCGTCGTACCGACCGACGAGGAGCTGGAGATCGCACAGCAGACCTACGCGGTGATCAGCCGGACCTCCGCGTGAACCAGTTCCCCCCCGATACGTTCCACACTTGAACAAACCGATAGGATCGCCCTATGCGCCGTTCCAAAATCGTCTGCACCCTGGGCCCCGCCGTCGACTCCTACGACCAGCTGAAGACGCTGATCGAGGCCGGCATGAACGTGGCCCGCTTCAACATGAGCCACGGTTCCCATCCCGAGCACGAGGAGCGGTACGAACGCGTCCGCAAGGCCGCCGAGGAGACCGGCCGGGCGGTGGGCGTCCTCGCCGACCTTCAGGGTCCCAAGATCCGTCTGGAGACCTTCGCCGAGGGACCGGTGGAGCTGGTCCGCGGTGAGGAGTTCGTCATCACCACCGAGGACGTCGCGGGCGACAAGAGCATCTGCGGCACCACCTACAAGGGCCTGCCGGGCGACGTCAGCAAGGGCGACGCCGTGCTCATCAACGACGGCAACGTCGCCCTCCAGGTGACCGAGGTGGACGGTCCCCGGGTGCGCACCATCGTGATCGAGGGCGGGGTGATCTCCGACCACAAGGGCATCAACCTGCCCGGCACGGCGGTCAACGTCCCGGCGATGTCGGAGAAGGACGTCGAGGACCTGAGGTTCGCCCTGCGGATGGGCTGCGACATGGTCGCGCTCTCCTTCGTACGGGACGCCTCCGACGTACGCGACGTGCACCGGATCATGGACGAGGCCGGCCGGCGCGTGCCGGTGATCGCCAAGGTGGAGAAGCCGCAGGCGGTCGAGAACATGGAAGCCGTCGTACTCGCCTTCGACGGCGTGATGGTGGCCCGCGGCGACCTGGCAGTGGAGTATCCGCTGGAGCGGGTCCCCATGGTGCAGAAGCGGCTCATCGAGCTGTGCCGCCGCAACGCCAAGCCGGTGATCGTGGCGACCCAGATGATGGAGTCGATGATCACCAACTCCCGTCCCACCCGCGCCGAGGCCTCCGACGTGGCCAACGCGATCCTGGACGGCGCGGACGCGGTGATGCTCTCCGCGGAGTCCTCGGTCGGGCAGTACCCGGTCGAGACGGTCAGGACGATGTCGAAGATCGTCGAGGCGGCCGAGGAGGAACTGCTCAGCCGCGGACTCCAGCCCCTGGTGCCGGGCAAGAAGCCGCGTACGCAGGGTGGTTCGGTGGCCCGCGCGGCGGCGGAGATGGCGGACTTCCTGGACGGCAAGGCGCTGGTGGCCTTCACCAAGTCCGGCGACACGGCACGGCGGCTCTCCCGCTACCGCGCCTGCCAGCCGATCCTGGCCTTCACCACCGAACCGGCCACCCGCAACCAGCTCACACTGAGCTGGGGCGTGGAGAGCTATGTGGTGCCGCACGTCGAGCACACCGACGAGATGGTCGAACTCGTGGACGCGGAGCTGCTGAAGCTGCAGCGCTACGAGGCGGGCGACGTCATGCTCATCACGGCGGGCTCCCCGCCCGGCGTCCCGGGCACCACGAACATGGTCCAGGTCCACCACCTGGGCGGCACGCAGCGGTAGCGCCCCTCACCCCCCAACAAGCAGGGCCCGCCGCCTCCTTCGAGGCCGCGGGCCCTGCTGCGTACGGTGCCGGCGGAGCCGGCGGTCTGCTCACTCGATGGTATTCCGCAGCCCGGGTACCGTCAGGTTGCCGCCGAACTGGCCGGCCTGGGTGACCTTGACGTCGGTGAAGTACGCCTCGGGGACGTTCAGCGGCGGCGGGTGCTCCGGGTCGAAGACGATCGGGATCAGCCCGAAGAGGTTGCCCTGGAGCCGCTCGGTGTACATGGTGACCTTGCCGCCCTTGATCGTGGACGTGGAGCCCTGGGCGGCCCTGACGTGGTACTTGGTGCCGTCCGGGCCGTTCACGATCTGGTGCAGGTCGCCTATGTCGAGGCTGTCGGCGGTGAACTTCAGCACCTGCTTGGTCCTGCCGTCCTGGGTACGGACGTTGCGTACGCCCTCGTAGTCCAGGCCGTGCAGCCCGAGCGAGCTGGCCTCCAGCTGCCACGGGTCGTTGGGCAGGGTGGCCGGGGTCTGCTCGTCGTCCCCGGCGACCTTCTTCTCCTCGACGCAGGGGTAGGACCCGTCCTGGGCCGCGCTGCCCTTGTCGGCCTGCTTCCCGGACTTGGCGCCCTCGGTGAGGTCCTTCGCGTTCTCGCCGAGCTTGTCGGTGGTCTCCTTGAGACCGTCGCCGACCTTGCCGACCGTGTCCTCCACCGGCTTGGTGGCATCCGACGCGGAAGAGCCCGAACCGGAGTCGGAAGCAGAGGAGCTGGGAGCGGCCTCGGCCGCCTCCTTCTCCTCGGAGCTGAGGACATCGCCGAGCGCGTCGCCGACGCCGCCCAGCAGGCCGCCGCCTTCCTCCTCGGGCTCGGACGGGCTCGGCTCGGGCTCCGCGGAACCGCCGCTCCCGCCGCTGCCGGACGAGGAGGACTCCGAGGGGCTGGGCTCGGCCTCGCCGACACCGGACTCGCCAGACGCGCCGTCCTTCGCCGCCTCACGCTTCTTCTCGGCCTCGGCCTCGGCCTTCTTCTTGGCCTCAGCCGCCTTCTTCTTGGCGGCCGCTTCCTTCTCGGCCTTCTCCTTCTCTTCCTTCTCCTCGTCCCGGTCTTCCTGGGAGACGCAGGAACCGGACTTGAAGGGGTTCTTCGGCAGCGGCTTGGCGTTGGCCAGCTGGGGGGTGAGCCCCATGCCCATCAGCACCGCCGACGGCATGGCCGCCATGGCTATCGCCTTGCCGGCGGGGACATGCAGGCGGGTGAGCAGCGGCTTGCGCGGCGCCGCGTGCCGCGCTCCGGTTCTCCCGTCGCCGAAGCCGGGCGCGGCGTGAACCGCCGTACCCGCCTCCTCATGTACCTCGTCATCAGGCACGGTGCCTCCCGTTCCCCTGGTTCCCGTCGACTCCGCTGGACAGAGCCGTTCCAAAGACTGACAGGTCGTCCTGTGCCGTACTCGTGCCGGAACCGGAGTCCGAGCCCTCGTCCGCGTTCCGGCGCGGCAGGCCGGAAGGGTCGGGCGACGAGGAGTACGTGGGGCTCGAAGAGGAGTACGTGGGGCTCGACGGTGACCTCTCCGGCTTCGTCCCCTCCGGTTCGTCACCCGCACTCACACCGGCGCCGTCGCTCTTGGCGAGGGGCTTGCCCGGGGCCCAGGCGACGCCGAGTGCGCCGCCCAGCAGGCCCAGCAGGAAGCCGGCCACGTAGCCGCCGAAGTTCGAGACGACCAGCGAGACCAGGGCCAGCAGAATCGCCGCGATACCGGCGAACACCCGGGAGTGGGGCTGGAACCACATCGTGAGCCCGAGTACGACCAGCAGAATACCGATGATCAGCGAGCCTGCGCCCGCTGTCGTCGACATCCGGATCGTCAGGGAACCCAGCGTGAGGTTGTGATACGGGATGTACATGATGGGGATACCGGCGAGCAGCGTCAGCAGCCCGCCCGTGAACGGGCGCTGTCCACGCCAGTCCCGGAACGAACTGCGCTTCTGGCCGAATCCGGAAGTCAGCCTTTGTCGCGTCTCGGCGCTCATGTCGTACAGCTCCTCGGGACTGGCACAAAGCTTGCGTTGGTGAAGCCGACCGCAAGGGTGCGGAACAGCAAGGAACCGCCGCTCCGCACCCGTCCGGTCAGTGAGTGCCTGTCAGAAGCACTCGTTCTTGCCCTTCTTCACGGCCATGTGGAGGCCGCTGAGCTTGAACGTGCCGGCAGTGGTCGCCCAGGCGCGCTGCTTGACATCCGTGAATGTCGCGCTGTCGGCCTGCTGTGCGAACGAACCGGGGGCGTACTTGTCGCCCTTGTTCGGGCCGGGGCCCTTGGTCGTCGAATCGGCCGAGACGCCGATGTCGATGTTCTTGAACGTCGCGTTGGCGCCGATCTGGTCGGCGTCGACGTAAAGCTTCTTCGCCTCGACCACTGGGGCACCGTTGCCACCCGCGCCCAGCTTCATCGTCACATCGCCGAAGGCCGGCACCGGCACGACGACCGACTGGCAAAGATTCTTGATCGTCGCCTCGTTGAAGCCGACCACCGCGACGGGCTTCTTGCCGGCCTTGGTCGAGTCAACGGCTCCGTACTGAACGAAGCCCTTGCCCTCCAGCCGGTCGGCACTGATCTTGAACTGCTGGCCGGAGACTGTGAACGATGCCGCCAGCGCTCCCTGCGAAAGGGCAACACCGATCACCGCCGTAGCGGCGACGCTCGGCACCATGACGACGGCGAACCGCTTCCATCTGGTCCCGCCACGAGCCAGGGACTCCATGACTTTCCTCCTTCTCGGACGTACATCTCCGGCCTGGACGAACCGCTCCTGAAACGGCCCGCTCC
>NZ_JBOHCV010000101.1:0-9392 GCF_050698815.1 Streptomyces sp. | reverse complement strand
GTCTGGTACGGGCCGAGCGCAGCGCCTGTGACGCGGGCGAGGCCGCGCGAGACCGCACTCTCGAACCTGGTGGGTGCCGCGGGCTCCGCGTGCTCAGCCGGGGGCTGGGGCTGCGGGTGAGGCTGCGGCTGCGGCTGATCGGCCGGCTGCTGATCGGTCACTTGTTCCAACCCCCTGGCAGGTCCGCGCTGCCGATCTGCCACCAGGGCAGTACCCGGTACTGGGTCTTCGCGTCGTTCTTCTCGCCGCTCCAGGACGGTGGTGCGACCACCGAGGTCGCCGACCGGACCTGGATGCGCTCGACGGTGCCGCCGTTGAGCTCGGGCCCGAAGCGGTGCATCACGATGCGCTTGACGTACTGCTCGGACAGGTCGCCGCGCAGCCCGACGGGCTTGTTCTTGCGGTCGTGGGAACTGGTCAGGAACTCCCACGCCCGGCGGAGCTCGTTCTGCTGGGTGTGGCTGGGGGCGAGATTGTGCTTGATGGCCTCGCCGTCCATGGCCGAGAGGTTGACCCAGCCGGTGGTCTCCGTACCGCCGTCGTCCGTGGCGACCCGGGCCCGGGCGTGCACGGCGATGTTCTGCTGCAGGGGGTTGGGAGCGAAGAGCTTCCAGTTCTGCTCGAACTCCGGGTAGACGTAGTCGTCGACGCCCTGGCCGTACTGCTTGCTGAGCGTGTTCGCGGGCGCGACGTGCAGGAAGACCATCGCTACGTGGACGGCGACGGCCACGGCGACGACCGCGACGGCTATCCCCACCACCACGCGCGCCGGCAGCGAGAGCACGGCCGGTCCCGTTCCGCGCACCTCCGCCCGCCGCGGCGTCTGTTCCTCAGCTGGCTCCATGCCCTTCCTGCTCCCCACGTTTACGCCAGTACGAGCTCCAGAGGTTATTCGAGCCTTGACACCCTATGGGCCCGCGCCCCACCATTGAACCGAACGATCGGTCGGTAGGGAGCGCGGCTACGGCCGCCGGCAAGGGGGTCGAAATGGTCGAAACGGTCGGGACCCGGGCGGCGCCGCCCGACGCCGGCGGCACTCACGGCGACGGGGACCCGTCGGACCCGCTCGGGCAGCTGGCCGCGGCCTTCGACAGCGCGGTCGCCGCGGAGGAGCGGATCGAGCCGCGCGACTGGATGCCGGACGCCTACCGCTCGACGCTGGTACGCCAGATGGCACAGCACGCGCACTCCGAGATCATCGGCATGCAGCCGGAGGCGAACTGGATCACCCGCGCCCCCTCGCTGCGCCGCAAGGCCATCCTGCTGGCCAAGGTCCAGGACGAGGCCGGACACGGGCTGTACCTCTACAGCGCGGCCGAGACCCTCGGCACCAGCCGTGACGAGCTGCTCGACAAGCTGCACTCCGGCCGCCAGAAGTACTCCTCGATCTTCAACTACCCGACGCTGACCTGGGCCGACGTGGGTGCGATCGGCTGGCTGGTCGACGGCGCGGCGATCACGAACCAGGTGCCGCTGTGCCGCTGCTCCTACGGGCCGTACGCGCGGGCGATGGTCCGGATCTGCAAGGAGGAGTCCTTCCACCAGCGGCAGGGCTACGAGCTGCTGCTCGCGCTCAGCCGGGGCACCGAGGCCCAGCACGCCATGGCGCAGGACGCCGTGGACCGCTGGTGGTGGCCCTCGCTGATGATGTTCGGGCCACCCGACGACGAGTCCTCGCACAGCGCCCGTTCCATGGCCTGGAAGATCAAGCGGCACTCCAACGACGAGCTGCGCCAGCGCTTCGTCGACATCTGCGTCCCGCAGGCCGAGGCGCTGGGCCTCACCCTGCCCGACCCCCGGCTGCGCTGGAACGAGACGCGGGAGCACTGGGACTTCGGCCCGATCGACTGGGAGGAGTTCCACCAGGTGCTGCGAGGGAACGGGCCGTGCAACGAGGAGCGGATAAGCCGGCGCCGGCAGGCACACGAGGACGGCGCCTGGGTCCGTGAGGCGGCGGCCGCGTACGCGGAGAAGGCGGCCGGGGCGGATGCGGAGACCGAGATGGCGGTGAGCACACGATGAGCGGCAAGGACTGGCCCCTGTGGGAGGTGTTCGTGCGAAGCAGGCGCGGCCTGTCGCACACCCACGCGGGGAGCCTGCACGCACCCGACGCGGAGATGGCGCTGCGCAACGCCCGCGATCTCTACACCCGCCGTTCCGAGGGCGTCTCTGTGTGGGTCGTCCCGTCCGACGTCATCACCGCCTCGTCGCCCGATGAGAAGGACCCCTTCTTCGAGCCGGCCGCCGACAAGGCGTACCGCCACCCGACCTTCTACGAGGTTCCGGAAGGGGTGCGGAACCTGTGACGCCGCCCGACAGCCCGCTGCTGCCGCTGGCCGACGACGCCCTCGTGCTCTCCCACCGGCTGGGCGAGTGGGCCGGGCACGCGCCGGTGCTGGAGGAGGAGCTTGCTCTGGCCAACATCGCCCTCGACCTGCTGGGCCAGGCCCGCGCTCTCTACGCCGAGCTGGGCGACGAGGACGAGCTGGCCTATCTGCGCGAGGAACGGGACTTCCGCAACTGCCAGTTGGTCGAGCAGCCCAACGGCGACTTCGCCCACACCATGATCCGCCAGCTCTTCTTCTCCACCTACCAGGAGCTGCTGTACACGCGGCTCGCGGAGCTCGGCCAACCGCTCGCCGCGAAGGCGGTCAAGGAGACCGCCTACCACCGCGACCACGCCGAACACTGGACGCTGCGCCTCGGTGACGGCACGGCCGAGAGCCACGCCCGCGCGCAGCGGGCGACGGACGCCCTGTGGCGCTACACCGGTGAGCTCTTCTTTCCCCCAGGCCCTGGCGGGCCTGGGGAGCCCGTGAGTGCGGTCGACTGGGACGCTCTGCGCACGGCCTGGACCGAACGGATCACCGGCATCCTCGGCGCGGCCACCCTCACCGTTCCCGAGACCCCGCAGCACGGTGCCTGGACGGCCGGGGCGGGCCGGCAGGGCCTGCACACCGAGTCCTTCGGCCGGATGCTCGCCGAGATGCAGCACCTGCACCGCAGCCATCCGGGGGCCTCGTGGTGACCGGCGCCGGAGCCGGCACCGGCACGGACGCCGAGCGGCGCGTGCGCGACCTCACGCGCTGGGCGGGCTCCGTCCCGGACCCCGAGCTCCCCGTCATCACGCTGTCCGAGCTGGGAGTGCTGCGCGGCGTGCGCGAGACCTCCCCGGGCGGCCCGGTGGAGGTCGAGCTCACCCCCACGTACACCGGCTGTCCCGCCATCGAGACCATGGCCACCGACATCGAACGGGTGCTGCGCGAGCACGGCGTCCCCGAGGTCACCGTCCACACCGTCCTGGCCCCGCCGTGGAGCACCGACGACATCACCGCGGAGGGCCGCCGCAAGCTGGCCGAGTCCGGCATCGCACCACCACGCGGTGGTGCCGGCGGCGGTCGTGACGGCGGTGGTGACCCCGTCCCGGTCACGCTCACCGTCCGCTGCCCGCACTGCGGTTCGACCGACACCACCCTGCTCAGCCGGTTCTCCTCCACCGCCTGCAAGGCGCTGCGCCGCTGCGAGTCCTGCCGGGAACCGTTCGATCACTTCAAGGAGTTGTGAGGAGCCGCCGTGAGCACCTTCCACCCACTGCGCGTCACGGCGGTCGACCGGCTTACGGACGACGCGGTCGCCCTCACCCTCGCCGTACCCGACGAGCTGCGCCCGCTCTACCGCTACGAGCCCGGCCAGCACATCGCCCTGCGCCGTAGCCGTACGGCGGGCGACGCGCACGCCGCCACAACGGAGGTGCGGCGCACGTACTCGCTGTGCGACCCCGCCCCGCCCGCCGACGGGGACGCCCCCGCGACCCTGCGCATCGGCATCCGCGGAGTCGAGGGCGGTGACTTCTCCGGCTACGCGCTCAAGGAGCTGGCGGCCGGCGACAGCGTCGACGTGCTGCCGCCCGCCGGCCGCTTCGTGCTCCAGCCGCGGCCCGGGCGGTTCGCCGCCGTCGTGGGCGGCAGCGGCATCACTCCGGTGCTGTCCATCGCGTCCACGCTGCTCGCGCGCGAGCCGGAGGCCCGGTTCTGTCTGCTGCGCAGCGACCGGTCCACCGCCTCGACGATGTTCCTGGAGGAGGTCGCCGACCTCAAGGACCGCTACCCCGGCCGGTTCCACCTCGTCACGGCCCTCTCCCGGGAGGAAACGCAGAGCGGCCTGCCCACCGGCCGCCTTGACGAGAAGCGGCTGACCGGCCTGCTGCCCTCGCTGCTGTCCGTGCCGGACATCGACGGCTGGTACCTGTGCGGCCCGCTCGGCCTGGTCGAGGGCGCGGCCGGCGCGCTGCGCGGTCTCGGGGTGCCCCGGGCCCGGATCCACCAGGAGATCTTCCATGTCACGGAGGCCCCCCGGGCGGAGACGGCCGGCTCGCGCTCGCCGGACGCCGACGTCCGCGCGGCGACCGTCACCGCCACTCTCGACGGGCGCTCAGGACACTGGCCGATGGACGACGGCGAATCGGTGCTGGAGACCGTGCTCCGCCACCGCTCCGACGCGCCCTTCGCGTGCAAGGGCGGGGTGTGCGGCACCTGCCGTGTCCGGCTGGTCTCCGGCGAGGTCCGGATGGACCGCAACTACGCGCTGGAGCCGGAAGAGCTCACGGCGGGCTACGTGCTGGCCTGCCAGTCCCATCCGGTGACCCCGGCCGTGGAGGTGGACTTCGACGGCTGACCGTGCGGTCCGTACGGACGGCACGGCTCAGTGCGCTCGCCCACGGCCGCCAGGGCCGAGGGTGGGGGTCCCCCCCCAGGCCCGCCAGGGCCGGGGGAATTCACAGCACGTACGCGTTCTCCGCATCCCCCGTCAGCGGGCGCCCGGCCGCCTCCCAGGCGAGCATGCCGCCGTCGACGTTCACCGCGTCCAGGCCCCGCTCCCGCAGATACCGGGTGACCTGAGCCGAACGGCCGCCGACCCGGCAGACCACGTAGACCTGTGCGCCCTCGTCCGCCCGCTCGGTCAGCTCCCCGAACCGGCCGACGAACTCGCTCATCGGAATGTGCAGCGCGCCCTCCGCGCGCCCGGCCGCCCACTCGTCGTCCTCACGGACGTCCAGCAACAGCGCGTCCGCGGGCACCGAGGCGATGTCCACCTGCGGCAACTGACCGAATCCCATGACAGCAAGCTCTCTCTCAGTCCGCTTCCGTGCCCGGCGGCTCGCCGTCCGGCTCCCGCTGGGGTACCACTCGAGGCAGCGCCTCAGGGGGAGAGCCGGGCCAGTTCCGCCTCGCGCTCCTCCAGCTGCGCCAGCAGCTGTTCGGCGATCTCCTCCAGCAGCGTGTCCGGATCGTCCGGCGCCATCTTCAGCATCGCGCCGATCGCGCTCTGCTCCATGTCCGTGGCCAGCTGCGTCAGCATCTCCTTGCGCTCCGCCAGCCACTCCAGGCGGGCGTAGAGCACCTCGCTGCGTGCCAGTGCCGGCTCCGGTTCCGCTTCCGGCTCGGACGGCCCGGCCGTCCACTCCTCCAGCAGCGCCCGCAGGGTGTCCGTATCGCCCTCCGCGTAGGCCCTGTTGACGCGTACGAGGAACGCCTCGCGCCGTTCCCGCTCCGCGTCTTCCTGCGCCAGGTCGGGGTGTGCCTTGCGCACCAGCTCGCGGTACGCCTTGCGCGCGTCCTCACTGGGCCGCACCCGGCTCGGCGGCTTCACCGACTCCTCGCTGAGCATGGCGGTCGCCTCGGGCGAGAGCCCTTCGGAGTCGAGCCAGCCGTGGAAGAGCTCCTCCACCTTGGGCATCGGCAGGACGGCCGCGCGCAGCTCCTGCGCCTTGCGCAGATCCTCCGGATCACCGCTGATCGTCGCGGTCACCTCGGCGATGCGGGCGTCCAGCTCGTCGAGGCGCGCGTAGACCGGACCGAGCCGCTGATGGTGCAGCCGGGAGAAGTTCTCGATCTCGACCCGGAAGGTCTCCACCGCGATCTCGTACTCGATCAGCGCGGTCTCGGCCGCCCGTACCGCCCGCTCCAGCCGCTGGGTGCCGGGCTCTTCCGTCTGGTCAGCTTCCGCTTCCGGCTTCGCTTTCATCGGGTCCACCCTACGGAAACGCGAACCGCCTTCCCAGCCCGGAAGGATCCCGGGCCGTCGGCCCGTGTCACCGTTCTCACGGGCGGAACTCCTTCGGGCAGCGCATGGCGTCCTCGGGCAGGTGCCCCTCGGCCCACCGCGTCAGCTCGGTCATCGCCGGCCGCAGGGCCAGCCCGGCCTCGCTGAGCCGGTAGCTGACCCGCAGCGGCGGGCCCTCCTCCACCGTGCGTACGACCAGCTCCAGCAGCCCCAGCTCGGCCAGCCGGTCCGAGAGCATCCGCTCACTGATGCCCGGCACGGCCCGGCGGAGCTGGGCGAAGTGGCCGGGCCCGTTCATGAGCGCGGCGATGACCAGCCCCGTCCAGCGCTTGCCCAGCACCTGGAAGACGCGCGTGATGCCGCTCTCGGGCTCGGTGCACGCCGTGCCGCTGCCGACCGCCCGCCCCTCCTCTGCCTGACCCCGAAGCTCTGCCATGGCTCCAGAGTACTGCGTCGACACAAGGGAGTGCAGAAAAGTAAGCACCTGTGTTATTACTAGGTACGTACGCAACTTAACCCCCTTACGAAGTCACCGCACCAAGGAGTCCCTCATGGCCACGCTGCTGCACCTCGACTCGTCCCTCTTCCCCCGCGAGGGTTCCGTCTCCCGCGACGTCGCGGCGTCCTTCCGCTCGGCATGGGAGGAGCAGCACCCCGGCGGCACGGTGATCTACCGCGACCTCGCCGCGGACCCGCTGCCGCACCTGGAAGCGGCCGGCGCCGCCGCGGGCTTCGCCGACCCCGCGAGCCACACACCCGAGCAGGCCGCCGCCTTCGCGCTGCGCGACGAGCTCGCCCGCGAACTGGAACAGGCGGACGCCGTGCTGATCGGCGCCCCGATGTACAACTACACGATCTCCTCCACCCTCAAGGCGTGGCTCGACCAGGTGATCCTGATGGGCCGCACCGCGGGCACCGAGACCCCTTCCGCGGCCGGCACCCCCGCCGTCGTGGTGGCCAGCCGCGGAGGTGGCTACGGACCGGGCACGCCGCGTGCGGGCTTCGAGTTCGCGCAGAGCTACCTGGCCAAGGTGCTGGGTGAAGTCATGGGCCTGGACGTCGAGTTCGTGATCCCTGAGCTGACCCTGGCCCCGCACACCCCGGGCATGGAGTCACTGATCGACAACGCCAGGGCGTCGCGCACCCAGGCCCACGAAGCCGCCGAGGCGCACGGCAAGGCGCTCGCCGCCCGCCTCGCCGCGGCAGCCTGACCGGCACAGGACCCCGGGCCCCAGGCCCGCCAGGGCCGAGGGGGTGGGGGTCCCCCCAGGCCCCCCCGGGGCCGAGGGGGAGCACTGGCCGACGGCAGACCCACAACGAAGAAGCCCCGCAGACCACTGGCCTGCGGGGCTTCTCCTCGAGTGCGCGAGGGGGGAGTTGAACCCCCACGTCCTTTCGGACACTGGAACCTGAATCCAGCGCGTCTGCCTATTCCGCCACCCGCGCAAAGGGTGTCCCCCGCGATGTGCGGGGAAGTATGCCGTCGGGCACCCTGGCTTGCGGCTGGAGTGCCTGTCGACGTCCAGAAGATTAGCACGCTGGCCCGGGTGCCTTCACATCCGTATCCGCCCGCCGGCACCCCCCTGCGCTGCGGGACACTGGCTTCATGAGCCCTACGATCCATGCGAGGCTGTGAGGCGGCGTGAGGGGTGTGAGAGGTGACACTCGTCCCACCAAGCCCCGCTGGGGAACCAGCTGTTTTCCCCGCGCGTGGATACGATCAGTAAGCAGTACCGAAACACCGAAGCACAGCGTGCGCGTGCCCGGGTGACACTGGGAGGCGCACCGGAGCAGAGGACGGCTGGGAAGGAGGTGCACCGTGGGAGTTCTGAAGCGCTTCGAGCAGCGACTCGAAGGTCTCGTCAACGGCACCTTCGCGAAGGTGTTCAAGTCCGAGGTGCAGCCCGTGGAGATCGCGGGCGCGCTCCAGCGGGAGTGCGACAACAACGCGACCATCTGGAACCGTGAGCGGACCGTGGTGCCCAACGACTTCATCGTCGAGTTGAGCACGCCCGACTACGAGCGGCTCAGCCCGTACTCCGGACAGCTCGGTGACGAACTCGCCGGAATGGTGCGCGACTACGCGAAGCAGCAGCGCTACACGTTCATGGGGCCCGTCAAGGTCCATCTGGACAAAGCCGATGAACTGGACACCGGGCTCTACCGCGTGCGGAGCCGCACCCTCGCCTCCAGTGCCTCGCAGCAGCAGCCGGCCCGCAGTTCCAGCGCCCCGAGCAACGCCTACGGCGGCCAGGGTGGTTACCCCCCGGGCCCGGGCCCGGCCGGTGCGCCGCCCATGCCGACGAGCCCGCCGCCCGGTCATGCTCCGGGCAGCGGTGGCGCGAGTGGACGCCCGCTTCCGCACACCGAGACCCGGCGCTGGGTCGAGATCAACGGCAATCGCCACCAGATCTCCCGACAGACGCTCGTGCTGGGGCGCAGCACCGAGGCCGACGTGCGCGTCGACGACCCCGGAGTCTCGCGCAGGCACTGCGAGATCCGGGTGGGCGACCCTGCTTCGATCCAGGATCTTGGCTCGACGAACGGCATCGTGGTAGACGGACAGCACACAACGCGCGCTACGCTCCGCGACGGCTCACGCATCGTCGTGGGCAGTACCACGATCATTTACCGGCAAGCCGAAGGGTGAAGCGGGGGCAATGTCAGAGCTGACCCTGACGGTCATGCGGTTGGGTTTTCTCGCCGTACTGTGGCTGTTCGTCATCGTGGCCGTACAGGTCATCAGGAGCGACCTGTTCGGCACCCGCGTGACCCAACGCGCCGCGCGCCGCGCCGAAGGCCGTCCGCAGCAGCGCCAGCAGCAGCCCTCCCGGCAGCAGGGCGGGCGGCGCGGTGCCGGCGGCGGCGGACGCGGCGGGCGCAACGCACCGAGCAAACTCGTCGTCACCGAGGGATCACTGACCGGAACCACCGTCGCGCTGCAGGGTCAGACCATCACCCTCGGCCGCGCGCACGACTCCACGATCGTGCTGGACGACGACTACGCCTCCAGCCGGCATGCCAGGATCTACCCGGACCGTGACGGCCAGTGGATCGTCGAGGACCTCGGGTCCACCAACGGCACCTATCTCGACCGGACCCGACTCACCACTCCGACGCCGATCCAGCCCGGAGCGCCGATTCGCATCGGCAAGACGGTCATCGAGCTGCGGAAGTAGTACAGATCATGACGACCGGAGGGTGGGCACCGTGCGGATGTACCCGGAGCCGACAGGCGAGGTGCGCATGAGTCTGTCACTGCGCTTCGCCGCCGGATCACACGACGGCATGATCCGTGAGCACAACGAGGACTCCGGCTACGCCGGCCC
>NZ_JBOHCV010000100.1:0-2201 GCF_050698815.1 Streptomyces sp. | reverse complement strand
CTGGGCGGCCACCTGATGAAGGTGTACGCGATCGAGGCGCCCGGCCGGAGCGTGGAGCCCGAGGAGTGGTCGCACGCCTTGCACCTCGCGACCTGTCGGCTGCTCGCGGACCGCGGCATGGGATCGCTCGGACTCGGGTGCGTCATGCTGCACGCGGGCGGAGACGGGGACTACGTGCTCGTGCACACCTGGGTCGAGGGGTTCATGTCGCGGTTGGTCGTCTTCAACGGCCCGATGGGGGAACCGGAGTCCCTCCGGCCGGCCTCGTCGGGATTGGCTCCGTGCGTCTGGGAGGCCGCGGTGATCGCCCACGAACGCGAGGTGTTCCTCCGTCACGTGCTGGCGGGCACCGGGCAGCTCGACCGGCGGCTGGACCTATGGAGCGCCGACGTGCTGTCGGTGCCGACGGGCGGGGTGTCATGACCGGGAGCACCACGCGAACCCCGCGAGTACGGCGCGCGGTCCGCCACGATCTGGTCGAGGTGACCGCTCTGGCGACGGAGCACGCGGCGTACGAGAAGTCCGATCCGCCGGTCGCGGACCTCGCCGAACGGCTTGCGGTGGTCCTGTTCGACGCCGAGTCCCCCCGCGTACTGTGCCTCGTCGCCGAGACGCCCGGCGGGGGGCTTGCCGGATATGCGACCTGCACGATCGAGTTCTCGACCTGGCAGGGGGGCGAGTATCTGTACATGGACTGCTTGTACCTGCGCGACGAGCATCGCGGGAACGGGCTGGGCGCACGACTGATGGACGCCGTCGTCGCCGAGGCAGTGGCCCTGGGACTGGGCGAGGTGCAGTGGCAGACGCCGTCGTGGAACGCGGGTGCGATTCGCTTCTACGACCGCCTGGGCACCGCACGGCAGGACAAGACGCGCTTCACGCTCCAGGTGCCCCGCCGCTGACCGGCTTGGCACTCAACGCCGCCGACCGCGCCCGCTCGTGCGCCACATGGCGTACGTAGCGCAAAGCGTCCGTTGCATGTATCGCCCAACAATACAGACCCTGTGCCCCTCAGATCCGGGGTCCACCATCAGCCCGTTCGGCGAAGCGCGAGAAAAGCGCTACATCACCGTTGACACACGTTGATGACGTGTAGAGAGTTTCCTCCATCACATCACCGGCCGCGAAGCGTGTCGCCCCCGCGCAGAGGCGCAGCGAGGAGGAATGGTGAGTCAAGCCATCGCACCACCGAGACAGAAGATGAGCAGGATCGCGGTCGCGAGCCTGGTCGGCACGACCATCGAGTTCTACGACTTCTTCATCTACGGCACCGCCGCGGCCCTGGTGTTCCAGGGCGTCTTCTTTCCCGCGCTCGGGACGGCGGCAGGTACGGCAGCGGCGTTCGCGACCTTCGGCGTCGCATTCGTCGCCCGCCCGCTCGGGTCCATCGTGTTCGGTCACTTCGGTGACCGCCTCGGGCGCAAGAAGACGCTGGTGGCGACGTTGCTGCTGATGGGCTTCGCGACCGTGGCCGTCGGCCTGCTGCCAAGCACCGAGACCATCGGCGCGGCGGCACCCGTCCTGCTGGTCGTCCTGCGGATATGCCAGGGCGTGGCCGTCGGCGGCGAGTGGGCGGGGGCGACGTTGCTGACGGCGGAGAACGCCCCACGGGAGAAACGCGGGCTCTACGCTCTCTTCCCGCAGCTCGGGCCTTCGCTGGCGTTCATGCTGTCCAGCGCGACGTTCCTGGTGACCACGCTCTCGATGAGCAAGGCGTCCTTCGCCGCGTGGGGCTGGCGCATCCCGTTCCTGATCAGCATCGTGCTCGTCGTCGTCGGGCTCTATGTACGCTTGAAGATCGAGGAGTCCGCCGTGTTCACCGCGGCCGCCGCCGGCAAGAAGCCGACCAAGCTGCCGATCACGGCGACTCTGACCCGCCAGCCTCGTGAGGTCCTCTTCGGCGCGGGTGCCGTCGTCATGACGTTCGCGTTCTTCTACGTGAGCATGACGTACCTGACCACGTACGGCATCGAGAAACTCGGCCTGTCCCTGTCGACCGTGCTCAGCATCGGAATCGTCGCCGGGCTCGCCTTCGCCGTCACCACGGTCCTCGGATCGATCGCCTCTGATCGCTTCGGCCGGCGAAAGGTGATCACGACGGCCAACGCGCTGGCTGTTCCGGTCGCGCTGGCCCTGTTCCCGATCCTCGATCTCGGCACACCGATGGCGTTCGCGGTCGGCATGTGCCTCCCGCTGGCCGT
>NZ_JBOHCV010000099.1:0-7422 GCF_050698815.1 Streptomyces sp. | reverse complement strand
CCTCCGCGCCGCGGGCGATGGCGAGGGAACGCGCGATCACCTGCTCGGGGTCGGTGAGGACGGCGCCCGGCTCGGTACGCGGCACCAGGGTGCCGTCGGGCCGGTAGCCGCGGTCGGCGAATGCCTCGTCGACGACGGGCAGCCCCGCCGCCGTGGCGGCCCTGTGCAGTTCGGAGCCGTGCAGCCCGAGTACGGGCAGGGGCGTGCCGGCCAGCCGTACCCCTTCAATGACGGCCGCGGCCTGTTCGGCGTCCCGCACGCAGCGGTTGTAGAGCGCGCCGTGCGGCTTGACGTAGCTGACGGCGGACCCGGCCGCGCGGGCGAAGATCTCCAGGGCGCCGATCTGGTAGGCCACCTCGGCGGCCAGTTCGGCGGCGGGTACGTCCATGGCGCGGCGCCCGAATCCGGCCAGGTCGCGGTAGGAGACCTGGGCTCCGATCCGTACCCCGCCCGCAGCGGCCAGCTCGCAGACGCGGCGCATGGTGGCGGGGTCGCCGGCATGGAAACCGCAGGCGACGTTGGCGCTCGTGACCGAGGTCAGCAGGGCGTCGTCATCGGTGAGCCGCCACCGGCCGAAGCCCTCTCCCAGGTCCGCGTTGAGATCGATCATCGCTGCCAATCTAAGCGATTGTTCAACAATACGGCAAGAGGAATGTTGTCTCGTTCGGATTTCTGGGCTTCACTGGGGCGGACCATCTGCCCTGGGGGAGGATCCGCATGACCGCCGACACCGACGCCGGCCTGGCACTCTCCGAACTCGCGGCCGACCGTGCGCTCTTGGGCCGTACGAGCACGGCCGAACGCGTGGCGGGCATCTTGCGCGAACGTATCGCACAGGGCTTCTTCCTGCCCGGCGTCCGGCTCTCCGAGGCACAGATCGGCAGCGCGCTCGGCGTGTCCCGCAACACCCTCCGTGAGGCGTTCCGGCTGCTGACCCACGAACGGCTGCTGGTGCACAAGCTCAACAAGGGAGCGTTCGTGCGCGTGCTCACGGTGGCGGACATCGTGGACATCTACCGGGTACGGCAGATCGTCGAGTGCGCCGCCATCCGCGGCCTCGACGCCCCTCCGTACCCGCTCGACACGGTGGCGGCGGCCGTCGCGGCGGGCGAGCGCGCCGCCCAGCACCGCAGGTGGAACGACCTGGGCACCGCCAACATCCGCTTCCACCAGGCGGTGGCCGGCCTGGCGGGCAGCGAGCGGACCGACGACCTGATGCGCGGCGTACTGGCCGAGCTGCGACTGGCCTTCCACGTCATGGACGACCCGCGCCGCTTCTACGAGCCCTACCTCACCCGTAACCGCGAGATCCTCAACACGCTGGAGTCCGGGGACGCGGCGGCGGCGGAGCGGATGCTCGGGTTCTATCTGGCCGACTCCCGCCGCCAGCTGACCGAGGCCTACCCGGAACAGCCCGCGCAGGAGCGCTGAGGACCGGCCCGGGACAGCATGGCGAAAATCTGTGCGCACACCCCTGTCGGATCGTTGAACAATTCTCCGGCCTTCCTGCCCTCGCCCTGAATCCGACGCCGTTCCTCCCGTAGCCCATGCGCCCGCACAACGGGCGGGCCCGGCCTGTGGAGGAGATCCTTCCGATGGGCAGGCAGCGTGCCGACGCGCAGGAAGGTGGCCGTGCAGCAGTGGACCAGGACCTCGAGCACCACTACTCGCACCTCGCGGAGACCTACGACGCCACCTGGGGTCATCGGCCCGACTACCTCGACTGGATGGAAGCGCAGATCAGTTCGCGGCTGGAACTGCGGCCCGGAGACTGGATCGCCGACATCGGAGCGGGCACCGGACTCTTCCTGAGGCGGCTGCTGGAGTACGCCACCGAGGAGACGCCACTGGTCTGCGTCGACCCCTCACAGCCGATGCTGGACCGGCTGCCCGCCGACCCCCGGCTGTTCCCGGTACGCGCGCGGGCGGAGGATCTCGCCCGGGGAGCCCTGAACGACGACCGGACCTTGCCACGCGACGCCTTCAACGCGATCGTGATCAAGGAGGCCGTGCATCACTTCTCCGACCTGTCCGGCACCCTCGCGGGCCTCGCCGGCCACCTGGTGCCCGGTGGCCGGATCCTCATCGTCACCCTGCCGCCGAAGATCGACTATCCGCTCTTCCGGCGGGCGCTGGCCCGTTTCGCCGACAACCAGCCCGACCCGGAGGACATCGAGACCGCGCTGCGCGATGCGGGCCTCGAGGCCCGCACCAGCTATGCCGAGTTCCCGGTGAGCGTCGACCGTGACCACTGGCTGCATCTGGTGCAGGGACGGTGGATGTCGGTGCTCTCCAGCTTCTCCGACGCCGAACTCGCGGACGGGCTGGACGAGATCGCCGAAACCGCCGAACCCCGCCGGGACGGGCGGCTGGAGTTCCCCGACCGGTTCGCCTTCATCGAGGGCAGGGCGCCCATCGCGGGCAGAGCACCCATCGCGGGCGGGGCCGGGACCGCTGACCGCTAGAGTGTTCGCGCAGACATCGCCGCCGATCGGGGGAAGCCGGTGAGAAACCGGCGCTGACCCGCAACCGTGAGCGACGCCCGTACGGGTCAGGACCCCCGTACGGTCGCGCGAGCCGGAGCACCCGGTCGGAGGCAAGGCTCCCGGAGCCGTACAGCCCGCCGTGGACGGCGGGAGGCGGCCCCCGGCACCGTCGAGGTACGGAGCTGAGCCCGGAGTGCCGTCATGCGGAGCGCGCGGCAGCGTGCGCGACCCGCGCGGCGGGGCGGCCGTGCACGGCTGCGGCCCCGCTCACCGAAAGGCACCCGCCATGTTCCCGCGCCGCACCGCCACGGCCCTCGCCGCCGCCACCGTCCTCTGCGCGACCGCGGCACCCGCCGCGCTCGCCACCGGCACGGACGCGGACGCCAAGAAGCCGAAGCCGCCGGCCGCCCTGTACGGCAAGGGCGATCCGACGTACGACGGGGTCTGGCGGCAGTCCATGACCCTCCTCGCCCAGGACGCGGCCGGTGCGACACCGGCGGCGAAGGCCGTTGACTGGCTCGCCGGACAGCAGTGTGCGGACGGCTCCTTCACCGCCTACCGTGCCGAGCCCGGCGACGCCTGCGACGCGAAGAAGACACCCGCCGACACCAACGCCACCGCGATAGCCGTCCAGGCGCTCTCCGCCACCGGCGGCCGGGGTGCCGTGGTCGACAAGGCGCTGGACTGGCTGCGGACCGTACAGAGCAAGGACGGCGGCTGGGGCTACAACCCCGGCGGTCCCACCGACGCCAACTCCGTGTCCGTCGTCATCGGCGCCTTCGCGGCGGCGGGTGAACGGCCGGAGAAGATACGCAAGGGCGACTCGTCGCCCTACGACGCGCTCGCCGCCCTCCAGCTCGGCTGCGACGCCAAGGCCGCCGAGCGCGGCGCCTTCGCCTACCAGCCCGGCAAGGACGGCAAGCTCGTCCCGAACGACGACGCCACCGCGGCCGCCGCCCTCGCCGGGCTCGGATCGGGGCTGTCGGTCAAGGCCACCGGTAACGGCGGCAAGGACGGGAAGCACCGCCCCGTCGAGCCGCTGGACTGCGGCAAGGACGGCGCCGGCGCGAAGCAGCCCCTGAACCGCGGGAAATCGGCCGACGCGGGCGCCGCCCACCTCGTGTCCGTACTGAACAAGCACGAGGGCCATCTGAAGGCGGTGACACCGGGGGCCAAGGGCACGCCCGACTACGCGAACACCGCCGACGCCGTCATCGCGCTCGGCGCCGGCGGCCACCACGCCGAGGCGAAGAAGTCCCTCGACTGGCTGGGCGGGCACTTCGACTCCTGGGACAAGGCCAAGAACGACCCTGCCGCCATCAGCGGCGTCATGCTCGCCGTGCACGCCACGGGCGGCGACCCGGCGACGCTGAAGGGCGCCAAGCTGCTCGACCGCCTCAACGCCACCGGCCCGAAGCCCGCCCGGATGCCCGACAAGGCCACCGGCGCGAGCGGCGGCGACTCGAGTGACGGCGACGACGGCAACACCGTGCTGACCTGGTCCCTGGTCGGTGCCGGCCTGGCGTCCGGCGCGGGCCTCGGCATCCTGCTGAGCAGCCGCCGCAAGCGGCGGGCACTGTGAGAGCCACCGGGGTGCGCCGCGCCGCCACCGTGTGCGCGCTCCTGGCCGGCTGCACCGCGGCGGGCCTGGGGACGGGTTCCGCTCAGGCCGCCGACGGCTACCGGTACTGGTCCTTCTGGGAGCAGACGAAGAAGAGCCAGGCCTGGTCGTACGCCACCCAGGGCCCGTCCGTGCTGCGTCCCGACGACGGAGCCGTGCTCGGCTTCCGGTTCGCCCTCAGCGAGGACTCCGAGGACGCGGCGTCGCCGCGCGGCGACGCGGAGTTCGAGGCGATCTGCGGGCGTACGGAGAAGAAGCCGGACCGCAAACGCGTGGCGCTCGCCGTCGACTTCGGCACCACCGCGCACGCGCCGCGCGGCGAGAACCCGCCATCGGCGCGCACCGCCTGCGCGCGGGTAGCCGAAGACGCCTCCGCCGCCGAGGCACTGGCCGCCGTCGCCAAGCCGCTGCGCTACAACTCCGACGCGTTGCTGTGCGCCATCGAGGGCTATCCGCGGCGCGGCTGCGGCGAACGGCTCTCCGGCGACGGCGCGAGCAAGGAAAAGGACAAGGGCAAGGGCGACGCGAACGGGAGCGACGGAGGCCTCCCGCCCGTGGCCGGGATCGGCGCGGGCGTCGCCGCCGTCGCCGTACTGGCCGTCGCCGCCGTCCGGCAGACCCGTCGCCGCCGGTGAAGCGGTGACCGGGCTGACCGGGCGGCTGCACGCCCCGCAGGCGCGGCGCGGGCTCACGCTGCACCCCGGCGCATGGTGGCTGTGGGCGCTCGGACTGGCCACCGCCGCGTCGCGCACGACGAATCCGCTGCTGCTCGTCCTGCTGGCCGCCGTCGCCGGCTACGTCGTCGCCGCGCGCCGCACCGACGCACCGTGGGCACGCTCCTACGGCGCGTTCCTCAAGCTCGGACTGGCCGTGCTCGCGATCCGGCTCGTCTTCGCCTTCTTCCTCGGCTCCCCCATCCCCGGCAGCACGGTCGTGGTGACACTCCCCGAAGTGCCGCTGCCCGACTGGGCGCAGGGCGTCCGCATCGGCGGCCGGGTCACCGCCGAGGGGCTCGTGTTCGCGCTGTACGACGGGCTGAAGCTGGCCACCCTGCTCATCTGCGTCGGTGCCGCGAACGCCCTCGCCAACCCCGCCCGGCTGCTGAAGTCACTGCCCGGCGCGCTCTACGAGGCGGGCGTCGCCGTCGTCGTCGCGATGACCTTCGCGCCGAACCTGGTCGCCGACGTCCAGCGGCTGCGTGCCGCCCGCCGCCTGCGCGGGCGCGCCGACAAGGGCGTACGGGCGCTGCTCCAGGTCGGACTGCCGGTGCTGGAGGGCGCGTTGGAACGGTCGGTGGCACTGGCCGCCGCGATGGACGCGCGGGGCTACGGGCGCAGCGCCCAGGTCCCGCGCGCCGTCCGCCGCGTCACCGGGGTGCTCACCCTGGGCGGGCTGCTCGGCGTCTGCGCCGGCACGTACGCGCTGCTCGCCGCCCAGGGCGCGGCCTACGGGCTGCCCGTACTGCTGGCCGGTGTGGTGCTGGCGCTGGCCGGGCTGTGGCTGGGCGGCAAGCGCAGCATCCGTACCCGCTACCGGCCCGACCGCTGGGGGCCGCGCGCCTGGCTGGTGTCCGGGTCGGGCGTCGCGGTGGGCGCCCTGCTGGTCTGGGCGGGCGGCGCGTTCCCGGCGGCCCTGCATCCGCCCGCGGTTCCGCTGACCGTGCCGGTCCTTCCGCTGGTGCCCGCGGCGGGTCTCCTCGTCGGGCTGCTGCCCGCTCTCGTCGCACCGGTGCCGGTGCCCACGCCGGTGCCGGCACCGGCACCGATTCCCGCCCGCAAGGAGGCTGCCCGGTGATCCGCTTCGAGCACGTCTCCGTCCGCTACGAGGGCACCGCCAAGCCCGTCGTCCAGGACGTGGACCTGACGGTCCCCGAGGGTGAACTGTGCCTCCTGGTCGGACCGTCCGGCGCCGGCAAGTCCACCCTCCTGGGCACCGTCTCCGGACTCGTGCCGCACTTCACCGGCGGCACCGTGCACGGCCGGGTCACGGTCGCGGGACGCGACACCCGTACGCACAAGCCACGCGAACTGGCCGATGTGGTCGGCACCGTCGGCCAGGACCCGCTCGCCCACTTCGTCACCGACACCGTGGAGGACGAACTCGCCTACGGCATGGAGTCGCTGGGCCTGCCGCCCGCCACGATGCGCCGCCGCGTCGAGGAGACCCTCGACCTGCTGGGACTCGACGAACTGCGCGACCGGCCCATCGCCGCCCTCTCCGGCGGCCAGCGGCAGCGCGTCGCGATCGGTTCCGTACTCACCCCGCATCCGCGGGTGCTGGTCCTGGACGAGCCCACCTCTGCGCTGGACCCGGCCGCCGCAGAGGAGGTGCTGGCGGTGCTGCAGCGGCTGGTGCACGACCTCGGCACGACAGTGCTGATGGCCGAGCACCGGCTGGAGCGGGTCGTGCACTACGCCGACCAGGTGCTGCTGCTGCCCGCGCCCGGCGCCCCGGCCAGGCTGGGCGACCCCGCCGAGCTGATGGCCGTCTCTCCCGTACAGCCTCCCGTCGTCGCCCTCGGGCGCCTCGCGGGCTGGTCACCGCTGCCGCTGTCCGTACGCGACGCCCGCCGCCGTGCGGGCCCGCTGCGGGCCCGGCTGGCGGAGACGGACACCGGGACACCCGGCCTGTCCTCGGGTGCGACACCGGCAACGGCCGAGGAGCCGCCGCTCGCCGAGACCGACGGCCTCTCGCTGCGCCGGGGCCGCGTCACCGCCCTGCACGAGGTGAACCTCGCCCTCCGACCCGGCGAGACGGTCGCCCTGATGGGACGTAACGGCGCCGGCAAGTCGACCCTGCTGGGCACCCTGGTCGGCCTGCACGAGCCCACCACCGGGAACGCCACCGTCGGCGGCACCGCACGCCTCTCCCCCGCCCGCACCCGGCCCGGCCAACTGCTGCGCCACGTCGGCCTCGTACCGCAGGAACCGCGCGACCTGCTCTACGCGGACACCGTCGCCGCCGAGTGCGCCGCCGCCGACGCGGACGCCGGTGCCGACCCGGGCACCTGCCGCGGCCTGGTCACCGCGCTCCTCCCCGGCGTCGCCGACGGCACCCACCCGCGCGACCTGTCGGAGGGGCAGCGGCTGGCCCTCGCCCTCGCCGTCGTCCTCACGGCACGGCCACCCCTCGTCCTGCTCGACGAGCCGACGCGGGGTCTCGACTACGCGGCCAAGTCCCGGCTCGTGGGCATCCTCCGCGCACTGGCGGACGAGGGCCACGCCATCGTGCTTGCCACCCACGACGTGGAACTGGCCGCGGAAGTGGCCCACCGGGTGGTGATCCTGGCCCAGGGCGAGATCGTCGCCGACGGCC
>NZ_JBOHCV010000098.1:0-3061 GCF_050698815.1 Streptomyces sp. | reverse complement strand
CCCCCTCCGGGCCGCGAGGCCCGGTACGCACCCGAACCACGATGTCTCATACCTGACTTCTCACGAGGAGCACGTCGGATGTCCGACTACTTCATTCCCGACCCCGAGGGGCGGATCCCCAACGCCGAGGGCTACTTCGGCGACTTCGGCGGCAAGTTCATCCCGGAGGCGCTCGTCGCCGCCGTCGACGAGGTCGCCGCCGAGTACGAGAAGGCGAAGGCCGACCCGGCGTTCGCCGCCGAGCTGGAAGACCTGCTCGTCCACTACACGGGCCGCCCCAGCCCGCTGACCGAGGTGCCGCGGTTCGCCGAACAGGCGGGCGGCGCCCGGATCTTCCTCAAGCGGGAGGACCTCAACCACACCGGATCGCACAAGATCAACAACGTGCTCGGCCAGGCCCTGCTCACCAAGCGGATGGGCAAGACCCGCGTCATCGCCGAGACCGGCGCCGGCCAGCACGGCGTGGCCACCGCCACCGCCTGCGCGCTCTTCGGCCTCGAATGCACCGTCTACATGGGTGAGATCGACACCGAGCGCCAAGCCCTGAACGTCGCGCGGATGCGCATCCTCGGCGCCGAGGTCGTGCCCGTCACCTCGGGCAGCCGGACCCTGAAGGACGCCATCAACGAGGCTTTCCGCGACTGGGTCGCCAACGTCGACCGCACGCACTACCTCTTCGGTACGGTCGCCGGACCCCACCCCTTCCCCCGGCTGGTCCGCGACTTCCACCGCGTGATCGGCGTCGAGGCCCGCCGCCAGATCCTGGAGCGGACCGGACGGCTGCCGGACGCGGTCGCCGCCTGCGTCGGCGGCGGGTCCAACGCCATCGGCCTCTTCCACGCCTTCCTGCCGGACGAGGCCGTCCGGCTGGTCGGCCTGGAAGCCGCCGGGCACGGCGTCGAATCCGGCGAGCACGCGGCGACGCTGACCGTGGGGGAGCCCGGCATCCTGCACGGCTCGCGCAGCTACGTACTGCAGGACGACGAGGGCCAGATCACCGAGCCGTACTCGATCTCGGCGGGCCTGGACTACCCGGGAATCGGCCCGGAGCACGCGTATCTGAAGAAGTCCGGGCGCGGTGAGTACCGGCCGGTCACCGACGATGCGGCCATGGGGGCACTGCGGCTGCTGTGCGAGACGGAGGGCATCATCCCGGCGATCGAGAGCGCGCACGCGCTGGCCGGCGCTCTCGACGTCGGCAAGGAGCTGGGAGGAGAGGGGCTTGTGCTGGTGAACCTCTCCGGACGCGGCGACAAGGACATGGACACCGCGGCCCGCTACTTCGGGCTGTACGACGAGGGGGCGGACAAGTGAGCGGCACCATCGAATTGCTCGACTCCGTACTCGCGGGCGCCCGGGCCGAGAACAGGGCCGCCCTGGTCGGCTATCTGCCCGCCGGTTTCCCGACCGTCGAGGGCGGCGTACGGGCATGCGTGGCGATGCTGGAGAGCGGCTGCGACGTGGTCGAGGTCGGGCTGCCGCACAGCGACCCGGTGCTGGACGGTCCCGTCATCCAGACCGCGGACGACATCGCCCTGCGCGGCGGGGTCCGGATCGCCGATGTCGTACGGACGGTGCGCGAGGCCCACGCGGCGACCGGAAAGCCGGTGCTGTGCATGACGTACTGGAACCCCGTCGACCGCTACGGCGTCGAGCGGTTCGCCGCCGAACTGGCTGATGCGGGCGGCGCGGGCTGCATTCTGCCGGACCTGCCGGTGGAGGAGTCCGAGGTCTGGCGCAAGGCCGCCGAGCAGCACGGCCTGGCGACGGTCTTCGTGGTCGCGCCGAGCAGCAGGGACGAGCGGCTGGCGAAGATCACGGCGGCCGGCAGCGGCTTCGTGTACGCGGCCTCGCTGATGGGCGTCACCGGAACCCGGGAGTCGGTCGGCCGGGAGGCGCAGGACCTGGTGCACCGGACGCGGGCGACGACGCCGCTGCCGGTCTGTGTGGGGCTCGGTGTCTCCCACGCCGAACAGGCCGCGGAGGTCGCCGGGTTCGCGGACGGCGTCATCGTCGGCTCGGCCTTCGTCAAGCAACTGCTGGCGCACCCGGACGACCTGGAGGCCGGACTGGAGGGCGTTCGGGCGCTGGCGGGTGAACTCGCGGCCGGCGTGCGGCGGCGCACGTCCTGACGGACAGGACGCCGACAGGACACGGAAGGGCGCGGAGAGGCGCGGAGGGGTGGTGAACGCCCGCTCCGCGCCCTTCGCTCTTTCGGGCGAAACGGCGGAAAACTGCCACGCGACCTGGCCCTTCGTTCGTTGGCCCACGGTGTGATGAGCCAGCAGAACGATGAGGGAAAGCGCGCCGCCAGAGAGCGGCTGCGGGAACAGCGGGTGCAGGACCGTGCGGCGCGGAAGCGCGGCAGGAGCCTGCGGATGGCGGGCGTGGTGGTCGCGCTGCTCGCCATCGCCGGCGGGGTGGCCGCCCTGGCCGCCCGCCAGGGCGGTGGCGACGACACCGCGGACGCCAAGCCGATCGCCGTGGGCAAGCGGGGCGCTCCCGCGAAGCTCACCGTCTACGAGGACTTCCGCTGCCCGGCCTGCGGCCAGTTCGAGCAGGAGTTCCGCAGCACGATCCGGGACCTGGAGAAGCGGGGCAAGCTGAAGGCGGAATACCACCTCGTCACGATCATCGACGACAACGTGGGCGGCAACGGCTCCAGGAAGGCGGCGAACGCGGCGGCGTGCGCGCGGGACGCTGGGAAGTTCCGTGAGTACCACGACGTTCTCTACTGGAACCAGCCCGAGGAGCAGACCGACGAGTTCGCGAGCACCAAGACCCTGCTCAAGCTCGCCGGCAAGGTCGACGGACTCGACAGCGCGCGCTTCCGCAAATGCGTGACCGACGGTAAGCACAACGCCTGGGTGACGAAGACCGCCGAAGCCTTCGAGAAGTCCGGTCATCACGCGACGCCCACGGTCCTGCTCGACGGCAAGAGCGTCTACGGCAGCCAGACCAGGCCGCTGACCCCGCAGAAGCTGCGGCAGAAGGTCGAGCGGAAGGCCTGAGGCGGGGCGGCCGGGTCCAGGGCCGGTCCGGGCGGCCCTCGCGGGCCCGC
>NZ_JBOHCV010000097.1:0-6234 GCF_050698815.1 Streptomyces sp. | reverse complement strand
TCGACGATGATCAGCGTCCGCTCGAACTGGCCCATGTTCTCGGTGTTGATGCGGAAGTACGCCTGGAGCGGGATGTCGACGTGCACGCCCGGCGGCACGTAGATGAAGGAACCGCCGGACCACACCGCGGTGTTGAGCGCGGCGAACTTGTTGTCCCCGGGCGGGATGACGGTGCCGAAGTGCTCCTGGAAGATCTCGGGGTGCTCACGCAGCGCCGTGTCGGTGTCCAGGAAGAGCACGCCCTGCTCCTCCAGGTCCTCACGGATCTGGTGGTAGACGACCTCCGACTCGTACTGCGCGGCGACACCGGCGACCAGGCGCTGCTTCTCCGCCTCCGGGATGCCGAGCTTGTCGTAGGTGTTCTTGATGTCCTCGGGCAGGTCCTCCCAGCTCTGGGCCTGCTTCTCGGTGGAGCGGACGAAGTACTTGATGTTGTCGAAGTCGATGCCCGACAGGTCCGAGCCCCAGTTCGGCATGGGCTTCTTCCGGAAGAGCTTGAGGCCCTTCAGGCGGAGCTTCAGCATCCAGTCCGCCTCGCTCTTCTTCCCCGAGATGTCGCGGACGACGTCCTCGGAGAGGCCACGCTTGGCGGTGGCACCGGCCGTGTCGGAATCGGCCCAGCCGTACTCGTACTTGCCCAGTCCCTCGAGCTCCGGGTGAGCAGTCTCCGTAGGAGAGGTCATGCGGGGTTCCTCCCGGCGGTGTTCGCAGGTGATGCTGTGGTGGCGTTGCTGGTCGTGCTGGTGGTGCTGGTGGTGGCATTGCTGGTCGTACTGGCGGGTCCGTCCAGGGGGCTCCCCGCCGACTGCGGAGGAAGGGTCTGCGGGATGAAGGTGGTGCACACCCCGTCGCCGTGGGCGATCGTCGCCAGTCGCTGCACGTGGGTGCCGAGCAAGCGGGAGAAGACCTCGGTCTCCGCCTCGCACAGCTGCGGAAACTGCTCGGCGGTGTGCGCCACCGGGCAGTGGTGCTGGCAGAGCTGCTCGCCCCCGGAACTTCGCCCGGGAGTGTCCCCGGCGGAAGCGGGCGCACTGCGTGCGGTGGCAGCGTACCCGTCCTGCGTCAGGGCCTCGGCGAGCGCCCTGGTGCGCTCCTCGGGCGGCACCCGCTCCAGCGCGTGGCGGTACCGCTCGGCCTGATCGGCCACGCGGGCACGGGCGAAGTCCGCGACCGCGGCCTCTCCCCGCTCACCGCCCCCGGCACTCCGCGCGATCCAGCGCAGCGCGTCCGCGGCAAGCCGGTCGTAGTCCTGGTCGAAGGCGTCCCGGCCGCAGTCCGTGAGCGCGAAGATCTTGGCGGGGCGGCCCCGCCCTCGCGAGCCGTAGACCCGTTTCTCGCGCGGTTCGACGACTCCCTCACCGAGGAGCGAGTCGAGGTGGCGGCGTACCGCAGCCTGGGTCAGCTCCAGCCGCAGTGCCAGTTCGGCGGCGGTGGAGGGGCCGTGGTCGAGGATGGAGCGCGCCACCCTGTTCCGCGTGCCGTGCTGCTCGTCCTGGGCTCCTGTGCTGCCGGCGGCCCTGGACAGACCTGACCCGCCGGGGGCCGGTGTGGCCGCCGCGCGCGTCTCCTGTCCCTCAGCCGTCTTTTTCACAACGCCATTGTTGCGTAATTCTTCCCAGCCGGGCAAGCCGCCTCGTGACCTGCCCGGATGGACTGCATCACGTAAGGGGAGCCTTACTTGTGCGCCGCGGGCGCCGCGTACAACGGTCTTCGTGGTTCCTTCGGACCCGGGCCACGGGTGAACCGCCGGTCTCCCTAGACTCGCCCGTATGGGAAGCGGAGCGGCCCTCGAGGTCGCGGGGCTGGTGAAGCGGTACGGCGGGAAGACCGCGGTGGACGGTCTGGATCTGTCCGTCGCGCACGGCACCGTCACCGCCGTACTGGGACCCAACGGCGCGGGCAAGACCACCACCGTCGAGACCTGTGAGGGCTACCGCAGCCCGGACCGCGGCACCGTCCGGGTGCTCGGCCTCGACCCTGTCGCTCAGGCCGCGCGGCTGCGCCCCCGCATCGGCGTCATGCTGCAGAGCGGCGGGGTCTATTCCGGGGCACGGGCGGCGGAGATGCTGCACCACATGGCCGCCCTGCACGCGCACCCGCTGGAGGTCGGCACCCTCATGGACCGGCTGGGACTGGGCGGCTGCGGACGAACGCCCTACCGGCGGCTCTCGGGCGGCCAGCAGCAGCGGCTGGCCCTGGCACTGGCCGTCGTCGGCCGCCCCGAACTGGTCTTCCTCGACGAACCCAGCGCGGGACTCGACCCGCAGGCCCGCCGTGCCGCCTGGGACCTCGTGCGGGAGCTGCGCGCCGACGGTGTCACCGTCGTGCTGACCACGCACCACATGGACGAGGCGCAGGAACTGGCCGACGACGTCGTCATCGTGGACGGCGGGCGGGTGGTCGCCGAGGGCAGCCCCGAGAAGCTGTGCCGTGGCGGCGCCGAGAACTCGCTGCGCTTCACCGGACGCCCCGGGCTCGATCTGGCCTCGCTGCTCAAGGCGCTCCCCGACGGGACCGCCGCCGCCGAACTCGCGCCGGGGGGCTACCGCCTCACCGGCGCCGTTGACCCCCAGCTGCTCGCCACCGTCACCTCCTGGTGCGCGCAGAACGGCGTCCTGCCCGACGGCATCTCGGTCGAACGGCGCACGCTGGAGGACGTCTTTCTGGAACTCACCGGCAAGGAGCTGCGGTCGTGAGCGTCGGTACCTTCACTCCCGAGCCCGGGGCGGCGCCGCTGTCGCGGATGATCCGCGCACAGGCGGCTCTGGAGACCCGGATGCTGCTGCGCAACGGCGAGCAGGTGCTGCTCACGGTGGTCATCCCGACGCTGCTGCTGGTGCTCTTCAGCACGGTCGACATCATCGACACCGGCGGCGGCCGGCGTGTCGACTATCTGGCACCGGGCATCCTGGCGCTGGCCGTACTGTCCACGGCCTTCACCGGACAGGCCATCGCCACCGGCTTCGAGCGCCGCTACGGCGTGCTCAAGCGGCTCGCCGTCTCGCCGCTGCCCCGGTGGGGCCTGATGGCCGCGAAGACCTGTTCGGTGCTGGTCGTCGAGGTGCTGCAGGTGGCGCTGCTGACCGCCGTCGCGCTGGCGCTCGGCTGGACGCCGCACGGCGACCCGCTGACCGTGGCGCTCCTGCTCGTCCTGGGCACCGCCGCCTTCTCCGGTCTCGGACTGCTGATGGCCGGAACGCTGCGGGCGGAGGCCACGCTCGCGGCCGCGAATCTCGTCTTCATCCTGCTGCTGGTCGGCGGCGGGGTCATCGTGCCGCTGGAGAAGTTCCCCGGCGCCGTACAGGGCGTACTGCAACTGCTGCCGATCGCGGCTTTGTCGGACGGTCTGCGCGAAGTGCTGCGGCACGGCGCGGGTGTCCCGTGGGGTGAGCTGGGGGTGCTCGCCTGCTGGTCCGTGGCCGGGCTGGCCGCCGCGGCCCGCTTCTTCAAGTGGGAGTGACGTCCCGCCCGCCCCTCGTGAATGTACGCACAAGCGTCCCCGTACGATGAGCCCGTGCCGAACCTGCTTGACGTCGTGCGTAATCCGATCGCCGCCATCGCGGCGCGCTGGACCCCGGCCCCGCGAACGCTCCGGCGGGCCACCGGGTCTGCGCTGATCATGAGCGTCTTCATCATCGTGACCGGCGCCGCCGTGCGGCTGACCAGTTCCGGGCTGGGCTGCGACACCTGGCCCAAGTGCAGCGACGAGAGCCTGTACGCCACTTCGGAGATGGGTGTCCACGGCGCGATCGAGTTCGGCAACCGGATGCTGACGTACGTGCTCAGCGCCGCCGTCGGCTGGGCCATCGTCGCCGCGCGCTCCACCGAGCCCCGCCGCCGCTGCCTCAGCCGGCTGGCCTGGGCACAGTTCTGGCTCGTGATGGGCAACGCCGTCATCGGCGGCGTCACCGTGCTGACCGGCCTCAACCCCTACTCCGTCGCGGGGCACTTCCTGCTCGCCGTCGCACTGCTCACGGTCGCCACGCTGACCTGGCTGCGCTCCCGCGAGGGCGACACGCCGCCCCGGCCGCTGGTCGGGGGGTCCGTCAGGCAGCTGGTCCAGGGCCTGGCACTGGTCACCGGCGCGCTGATCATCGTCGGCACCGTCGTCACCGGCGCCGGTCCGCACGCGGGAGACAGCAGCGACGTGCCACGGATGCCGGTCGACTGGCGGACCGTCACCCAGATCCACGCCGCCCTCGCCTGGATCGTGGTGGTGGGAACGCTCGCGCTGTGGCTGGTGCTGCGCGCGTTCGACGCACCGGCCGGTCCCCGGCAGCGCACGCGCGAGCTGTTCCTGGTCCTGCTCGCCCAGGGCGTCATCGGATACGCGCAGTACCTCACCGAGCTGCCCGAGATCCTGGTGGGGCTGCACCTGCTGGGGTCGGCACTGGTGTGGGTCGCGGTGCTGCGGCTGCTGCTGTCATTGCGGGAGCGCGGACTGCCGGCCGGCACGACGGCACCGAGCACGGACCGGGCCCGGCTTCCGGCCCCCGCGCAGAGCGCGCCGGATCAGCCCGCGACCGCCGCCTCCAACCGGTAGATCCGCCGCGCGGTCCCACTCGCGATCTGCCGGGCGATGCGTACGGCGTCCCCGCCCGTGCAGCCGCCGTCCGCCACCCATTCCGTCAGCAGCTCCTCCAGCGCCCGTACGAACGTGCGGGCACGCACCACGTACAGCTCCGGCAGCGCCCGGGCGCCAGAGGAGAAGAGCAGCTTGCCGAAGGGCGCCTCGGCCAGTGTCTCGGCGGGCCGCGGGCCGATATCGGCGTAGACGTGCGGGTATGCGGCGGCGAGCCGTGCCGCGACGCGGTGGTACGGCCGCCGCGTGAGCAGTACGACGTCGTTGCCGAGCCCGCTGCCGGCCCGGAGAAAGCCGGCCAGCGGTGCGGGGTCGCCGCAGTGCAGCTGCACCGGACGGCCGGTGACCAGCGCGCCCCACAGCAGATGGCGGACGAGCGCGGGCTCCGCCCCTACCGTGTCGGCGGGGCAGTGGGACGGATCAGCGGTGCCGGATTCCGGGCCCGGGGTTCGCCGGCTCCGCGCGCGCAGCCAGCGGTCGGCCGCCCGCTGCACCTCGTACAGCCCCGGCGGCCGTTCCTCCCTGAAATCGGCGGCGCAGGTGAAGGCGACCGCGCCGCGTGCCGCTCCGTGCAACGCCTCGGCGGTGTCGCTGACGAACGCGCGCACCGAACCGGAGGTGTCGGCGACCTGCTCGGCGAGCGCGCCGAGGCCGACCGCCTCCCGCGCGCTCCCGGCGGCGGCCGCGGCCAGCTCTCCGGGCGAGCTCAGTCCGTGCGGGCCGGGGCACGGACCGCGGTCGCCCAGGGCGGTGGTGTCGACGAGAAAGCAGCTGATGCCGGTACCTCGCAGCAGTGCTCGCGCCGCCCGGTACGCACCCATTTCGCGCCGCCGCGCCAGATACCTGGCCGGTGAACAGTGCGGTTCGAGGCCCAGCAGCGGCGGGCACCAGCGGAGCAGCTCCAGACCGAGACGGCTGTCGAAGAGCGTGCCGCCGGCCGGCACGCTCCCTCCCGTCGCCGCCGCGAGGTGTGTCTCGAAGGTGCCGAGCCCGAGGTCCGCGTGGAGCACGCCGTAGCTGTGCTGGTCGACAAGCTCGCTCAGCCCGGGCAGTCCCCGCCGTCCGGGTGCTCCGGGAGTGCCAGGGGCGCGCGTCCGGACGCTCACGGGCGGACGCCCGAGAGCACTGTCCGGGAATCCCGGGAAACCTGCCGCCATCCGCGCCTCCTGGTCCCGGTGGGACTAACGCCCGGAACCGGATTGGGTGTCGGGCCCGGCCCGGTGTGGCGTCGGTCTCCCCTCCGGACTGCCCGTGGCCGCCGGGGATACCCGTCGGTAGCATTGTGTGCATGGCAGACACCAGCAAGCGGGCGGCCAAGCTCGCCAGGGAGATCACCGCGTTCGCCGGACGGCACGGCGGCAGCGCGGAGGGGCAGATCGCCTATGTGGGGCAGACCGGCGCCCGTATCGTCCTCGTCGGCGCGGACGGCGGCTGGGGTGACCTGATGGCTCCCTCGGTGGAGACCGCACGGCAGGCCACCGAGCAGGCCGGGATCACCGTGCACGACACCTTCGACGGCGAGCTGGCCGGCAAGGTGAGCACGGGCCCGTACGAGTGGAGCCGCATGGCGGGCATCCAGCTCGGCGGCCCGGCCGGCGCCTGACACCAGCGGCGAGGGCCCCGGCTCCGGTCGGAACGTCACCGTTCCGACC
>NZ_JBOHCV010000096.1:0-10784 GCF_050698815.1 Streptomyces sp. | reverse complement strand
CCGCCGCGGAGATCCGCCTCCGCGGCGAGCGGGGTCACCGTGCGGTCGGCGGACGAGGAGGCCCCCGCCGGATCCGGGACCACCGGCGAACCCGTCGCCATCGTCGGGATGGCCGGCCGGTTCCCCGGCGCCGACTCCGCCGAGGAACTGTGGGAGCTCCTGCGCGACGGCCGTGACGGTGTCACCGCGGTGCCCGCCGAGCGCTGGGACACCTCCGCTATCCGCCCGGGCACGGTCACCACCGACCAGGGCGGTTTCCTGAGCGACATCGACCGCTTCGACGCGGGCTTCTTCTCCGTCCCGGCGCGCGAGGCCGAGAACCTCGACCCCCAGCAGCGGCTGCTGCTCGAATCCGCCTGGCACGCCATGGAGGACGGGGGCATCGACCCGTCGTCGCTGCGCGACTCCCGCACGGCGGTCTTCGTCGGCATCAGCTACGGCGACTACGCGAGGCTGCTGGCACAGGACGGCCTGGAAGGGGTCGACGCGTACTACAGCACCGGCACCGCGCTCAACGCGGCGGCCGGGCGCATCGCCTACACGCTCGGGCTGAACGGGCCCGCCGTCGCGGTGGACACCGCGTGCTCCTCCTCGCTCGTGGCCCTGCACCTGGCCGTTGGCTCCCTGAGGTCGGGGGAGAGCGACACGGTGCTGGCCGGCGGGGTGAACGTCATGCTCGACCCGGCCTCCTGGGCCGCGGTCAGCCAGGCGCACATGCTGTCGCCCGACGGGCGCTGCCGTACCTTCTCGGCCGACGCGAACGGATTCGTGCGCTCCGAGGGCTGCGGCGTCGTCGTCCTCAAGCGGCTCAGCGACGCCCGACGCGACGGTGACCGGGTGCTCGCCGTCATCCGAGGCAGCGCCGTGAACCAGGACGGTGCCTCGTCCGGGCTGACCGCCCCCAGCGGCCGGGCCCAGGAGGGCATGCTGGAGGCGGCCCTGGCCCAGGCCGGCGTCGACGGCTCCGACGTCTCCTACCTGGAGGCGCACGGCACCGGCACCTCGCTCGGCGACCCGGTCGAACTCGGTGCCGCCTGGCGGGTCCTCGGCCCGGGGAGAAAGCCCGGCCAGCCGCTGCACGTGGGGTCGGTGAAGACCAACATCGGTCACTGCGAGTCGGCGGCGGGCATGGCGGCGCTCTTCAAGACCGTGCTGGCGCTCCAGCACGACGTGATCCCCGCCAACCTGCACTTCCGGGAGCCCAACCCGCACGTGGACTGGCCCGAGATGAACGTGCGCGTGGTGGACACCGCCACCGCCTGGCGGCGCGGCGACCGGCCACGGGTCGCCGGCGTGTCCGGATTCGGTTTCACCGGCACCAACGCCCACCTCGTCATCGCCGACGCCCCGGCCGAGACCCCGGCGACCCCCCAAGTCGCTGCCCCGCCCGCGCCCGCGGCGGAGGCGGACGCGAAGAGCCGGCCGAAGCCGCCCACACGCCTCATCCCGCTGTCCGCCCCCGACCCCGAGGGTCTGGAGCGTCTGACATCGGCCTGGGCCCGGCGGCTGGAGAACGCCACCGAGGAGGATCTGGACTCGCTCGCCGCCACCGCCGGTGCCGGGCGTGCCCACTTCCCGTACCGCCGTGCTCTTCTCGGCGCCACCCCGGAGCAGTTCTCCGCCCAGTTGGCGGCGCCGGCCGCGGCCGGCGCCCGCGCGCCGCGCGTCGCGTTCCTCTTCTCGGGCCAGGGCAGCCAGTACTTCGGTATGGGCCGCGAACTGTACGAGAACGAACCGGTGTTCCGGGAGACGTTCGATGCCTGCGACCGGATCCTGGCGCCGACGCTCGGCGCGTCCCTCGCGGACCTCATGTACTACGGCGACGACCGGACCGCCCTCAACGCGACCCGCGTCACCCAGCCCGCCCTCGTCACCCTGGAAATGGCGCTGGTCAGCCTGTGGGAGTCCTGGGGTGTCCGCCCCGCCGTCGTCATGGGCCACAGCGTCGGCGAGATAGCGGCGGCCATGACCGCCGGGGTGATGGACCTGCCCACCGGACTCGGGCTGATCGCCCACCGTGCCCGGCTCATGCAGGGCACCGAACGCGGCGCCATGCTCGCTGTCGTGGCCACCGAGGAGGACGCCGGCGGCTGGGCGGCAGACACCGGACTGGACGTCGCGGCGGTCAACGGCCCGGAGTCCGTTGTGCTGTCGGGCCCGCCCGACGCGGTCGACGACCTCGCCGCCCGGCTGAAGACGCAGGGGGTGCGCGCCCGCAGGCTCACCGTGTCGCACGCCTTCCACTCGAGCCTGCTGGATCCCGCGCTGGCGGAGTTCGACGCCGTCCTGGCCCCGCTGGAGTTCCGGGAGCCGGCCCTGCCCATCGTCTCCAACGTGACGGGCCGCCCCGCCGCACCCGGCGAGTACGACGCCGGGTACTGGCGCCGGCACGCACGCCTGCCTGTGCGCTTCCACGACGGCGCACGCCAGCTGGACTCCCTCGGGGTCGACATCTGCCTGGAGATCGGCCCGGACCACACGCTGGTCAACCTCGTGAAGGGCGCGGGACTCGCGGGGACCCCCGGGCTCGCGTCGTCACTGCGGAGAGGGACCGGGGACCGCGCCGCTCTGCTCACCGCCGCGCAGCTGATGTATCTGGGCGGCCAGGACTTCGACTGGGAACAGGTGACCCCGCGTCGGTCCGGCCCGCGTGCCGCCGCACCGCGCTATCCCTTCGAGCGGACGCGGTACTGGACCGGGGCGGGGCGGCGCGCCGCCGCCGTGGGATCCCGTCCCCGGCCTACGGCCCAGGGCCCCGCCTGGGGGACCGAGCTCCGCTCGCCCGCCCTGCGCGGCCGGGCCTGGACCACCGAGCGCAGCACCGAGTACCCGGCGCACCTCACCGACCACCGTCTCTACGGCACGGTGTCGGTGCCCGGTGCCTCCCAGACGGCCACCGTGCTCTCCGCTCTCGGCAGCGGCGGCATTCCCGTTCTGCTGGAGGACCTCCACTTCCCGCGCGCCCTGGTGCTGCGGGACGGGGAGCGCTACGAGCTCCAGATCGTGGAGGAAGCGCGGGAGGGGCAGGCCCGCGGCGTCAGCGTCCACAGCCTGCTCGACAGCGAGACGGGGCGCTGGCAGGAGCACCTGGCGGCCAGGATCGCGGACGCGGACACCCGGCCGGACAGCGGTCGGCACGCGGCGACGCCGCCCGACCCGGCGGCGTTCATCAAGAGCGCCGACAGGCACCTCACCGGAGCGGACTTCTACGCACATCTGCGTTCGCTCGGCTACCACCTGGGGCCGTCCTTCCGGTGGATCGGTGACGCGTACATCCGTGGCGACGAGGCACTCATCCGCTTCGTCGAACCCGCTGAGATGAACGAGTCCCCGGAGGGCTACGAGATCCACCCCGGCCTGCTCGACTCGTGCCTGCAGAGCGCCGTGGCGTTCGCGGTCACCGGGGATCCTGTGACGGAGGAGGACGGGCTGGCCATTCCCTTCGCCATCGCCCGGCTCTCCTTCCCCCGCCGCCCGGTCCCCGGCCGGGAACTGTGGGGGCATGTCCGGGCGGTGCGCGAGGACGGACCGGAGCACGGTCTGCTCCAGGTGAACTCCGCCGACCTGCACATGTTCGACGGCAGTGGCGCCACGGTGCTGGCGGTGGACGACTTCCGGTTCCGCCGCGCTCCGCGTGCTCTGCTCCAGCGCTCGCTGAGGGAGGGCGCACTCAACACCTACGACCTCACCTGGACGGCGCAGAAGCCGGCCACCGCTTCCGTGACCGGTTCGGTGAGGAGCCGGCGGATCGCCCTGCTGGGTGCCGGCACCGAGCTCGGCCGGGCGGTGCGCGAGGCCTGCGCGGCGTACGGCCACGAGGTGCATCCCGTACCGGACGGCGAAGTCGCCACGGTGAGCGCCGACCTCGTGGTGGACTCCCGGTTCGCATCGGGCCGCGAGTGCGGCGCGGGACCGGCGGACGCACTCGCCGCGGCGCGGGAGCTGACCGGCACCCTGCACGCGGTGGACCGGAGCATTCCGTACGCCGTGCTGGGCTCCATGGGCCGCGACTTGGCGGAGGGCGGCCCCGGCGCGCCGGTCCGCGAGGCCGTGTGGGGTCTGCTCACCTCCCTGGAGACCGAGCAGACCGACCGGCGGCTGCTCAGGATCGGGCTCGCCGCCGACTGGGACCCCTCGGTCCTGGCGGGAGCGCTGACCCGGTCGCTCGACGAGGGTGTTCCCGAGCCGCGGCTCGCCGTCGGCCCGGACGAGGTGCGGGTCGTCCGGCTCGGCCCGTACGACGGCGACGCCGGGCGCGGCCCGGAGAGGGACGCCTCCGCGAGCGGTGGCGCCGCCCTGATCACCGGGGGTCTCGGGGCGCTCGGCCTGAGCACCGCCGGGTTCCTCGCCCGGAGCGGGTTCACGGCCATCACGCTCATGGCCCGCTCGGCACCGGACGCCACGGCCCGGGCCGTCATCGACGACCTGACCGCCCGCGGCGTCCGGATGAGCGTCGTGCAAGGAGACGTCACCGATTCCGGGGCGTGCCGAGAGGCAGTTAAGCGGGCCGGACAGGAGACGCCGCTCCGTACGGTGCTGCACCTGGCGGGCGTCACCGACGACCAGGCCTTCGACCAGTTGGGCGCCGACTCCTTCGACACCGTCTTCGCCGCCAAGGCGCACGGGGCGGCGAACCTCGCCGAGGCCCTGGCCGGCCATGAGCTGGACGCCTTCGTGCTGTTCTCGTCCGCGTCCGCCGTCCTCGGCTCCGCCGGGCAGGTCAACTACGCCGCGGCCAACGGATATCTGGACGGCCTGGCCATGACACTGCGGGCGGCGGGCATTCCCGCCACGAGCGTCAACTGGGGCCCGTGGGCACCCGAGGCCAGGGGCGGCATGGCCGCCTCCGCCGCCGTCGAACGGGCCATGGAGCGGCGGGGCCTGCGTTCACTCACCGACGAGGAGGCCGAAGAGGTGATCCGGGTGGTCCTGTCGGGCGGCCCCGGGGGCCGGCTGGTCGCGGTGGCCATGGACCGCGAGGGGTACGCACAACAGCTCGCCGACCATCCCCGGGCCGCCCTCGTGCGGTCCCTCGTCACCCGTCAGGTCCGCGACACCGAAGCGGGGCCGGCCCGTGGCTGGCTGACGGAACGGCTCACCGGGCTCGACCGTGACGCCCTCGTGGACGGGCTCCGCCAGGCCGTGCGGACAGCGGCCGGTGACGTGCTGGGGGACGAGACCGCCGTCGTCGACGACCTCGGGTTCACCGAGACGGGGCTGGACTCGATCATGGTGATCGACCTGCGGACGCGGCTGTCCCACGACCTCGGCGCGGACCTGCCCGCCACGGTCGCGCTCGACCACCCCACCGTCGACCAGCTGGTGGCCTACGTCATCGAGCTCCACTTCCCGGGGGAGCCCGCCGGACCCCCCGGGCCGCTTGCCGAGCCGGTGGAACAGACGGAAACGGCCGTACCCCCGGCACCGGCCGCACCGGCCGCGCCCCCGGCACCGGAGGACTCCGGCACGGGCCTGGAGGACCTGTCGTTCGAGGAACTCGTCCAAGCCGTGCAGGCAGATGTGGTGACAGAGAAATGAGGTCGGACGCGATGGAACCCGCGCAGATACGGCAGCTCATGGAGGATCAGCTCAAGCACTCCCGGCGGCTCCAGGCCCGTATCCAGGAGCTCGAGGACGAGCGGCACGCACCGCTGGCCGTGGCGGGCATGGGCTTGCGGCTGCCCGGGGGACTCGACACTCCGGACGCCTACTGGGACTTCCTGCGCGGCGAGGGCACGGCCGACTCGGAGATTCCCGAGGACCGTCCCGGCCTGCGAGCGGTGTACGACCCGGTCCCGGGCAAGCCCGGCCGCTCCTACGTCGACCGGGCCGGCTTCCTCGCCGACATCGCCCATTTCGACGCCGAGTTCTTCGGCATCTCGCAACGCGAGGCCAAGCTGCTCGACCCGCAGCAGCGGATGCTCCTGGAAACCGCGTGGGAGGCCATGGAACGGGCGGGCATCGCCGTCCGCCGCTCCGACCGGCTCGACGTCGGCGTCTATCTGGGCATGATGGCCTCGGAGTACGGGGAGCGCCTGGAGGACCGCTCCGACATGAAGCGCATCGACCCCTACTACACGACCGGTGGGGGGCTCTGCTTCGGAGCCGGCCGCATCAGTCATGTGATGGGTTTCCGCGGGCCGGTGCTGAGTGTGGACACCGCGTGCTCCTCGTCGCTGAGCGCCCTGCACCTCGCCGTGCGGGCCCTGCGCGCCGGCGAGTGCCGCTACGCCCTGGTCTGTGGGTCCAATCTGCTGCTGTCCGCCAGCCTGATGGTCTCGCTCTCCCAGACCCGCGCCGTGTCTCCGGACGGCCGGTCCAAGTCCTTCCTCGCCACGGCCGACGGGTACGGACGGGGCGAGGGAGTCGGTGCCATCGTCCTGATGCGGCTGGAGGACGCCGAGAACGAGGGACGCCCCGTGCTCGCCACCATCCGCGGCTCGGCGGTCAACCACGACGGGGCGGCCTCCGGGCTCACCGCGCCCAACGGCCCGGCACAGCAGGAGGTGTTCCGCGCCGCGCTGGCGGACGCCCGCACCGAACCCGGTGAGCTGGGCTACGTCGAGGCGCACGGCACCGGCACCGCGCTCGGTGACCCCATCGAGGTCGGCGCCCTCGACGAAGTGGTCGGCACGGCCGTACGGGAGCGGGGCGTGCCGCTGCCCATCGGCAGCGTCAAGGCCCGCCTGGGTCACCTGGAAGCGGCTTCCGGCATCGCCGCCGTCATGAAGACGGTGCTCATGCTCCGGCACGGTGAGATACCCGCCGCGCTGCCGGACGACGGGGCGGAACTGAACCCCCACATCCCCTGGGGCCGGCTGGCCCTCACCGTGCCGCGCCGCGCGCAGCCCTGGCCGCTGCCCCGCAAGGTGGCCGGGGTCAACTCGTTCGGTATGAGCGGCACCAACGCCCATGTCCTTCTCGAGGCGTACGAGCCGGCCGGCGGCCCGGCACCCGCCCACACCGGCCGTCCCGAACTGCTGACCCTGTCGGCCAGGGACCCGGTGGCCCTCGCGGAACTCGTGAGCGCCGTGAGCGGGTACCTCAAGAGCACGGACGAGAGCCAACTCCCCGCGCTCTGCCACACGTTGCGTACCGGGCGGGCCGCCTTCGCGTACCGGATCGCCGTCACCGGGACCACGGCCGGTGAACTCACCGAGGGACTCGAGGCGGCCCTGAACCGTGGCCCCGTCACCGCGCACGGTAAGTCGGCGCTCCGTACCGCCGTGATGCGGGTCTCCGGCGACGGGGCACGGCTGGCCGAAGGGTTCGCCGAGCTGGCGGACGCGTTCCCCGCCGCGGCCGCCGGACCGGCCGGGGAGGTGCGGGAGCCGGCCGGCGCGCTGGCCCGGCTCGTCGGCCGGTTCGGGATCCGTGTCCGCCCGGAGCACGACACCCAGGCCGGCGAACCGGCCCGTCTGGAATGGGAGTTCGCGGAGGGCAAGGGCTCGGTGCCTCTCGTCGGGCACGACCGGGGCACCGCGCCAGAGATGCTTCTCGGTGCTCTCGCCGCGCTCTTCCGGGCCGGCGCGGACCTCCGGTTCGGGGAGCTGGGCGCGCCCGGTACCCGGCTGCTCGGGGACCTGCCGACGTACCCGTTCCAGCGCAAGCGCTTCTGGATCGACGAACCGCTCGTCGGCGCGGGCGGCGGCGAGGAGGACTCGGCCGCCGTGGAGCGGAGGCGCCGCGCGCCCGCGCCCGTGGACCGGGAAGCCGTGCGCGCCTACCTCATGGCCGAGCTCACCGAGGCCCTGCACTCCGGCGAGGAGCCCGCAGCGGACGGGTCCTTCCTGGACGCCGGCGGCGACTCCTTCCTGTCGACCCTGTTCATCACCAGGGTCGAGGAGAGCTACCGGCTGGGTCTGACGGCGGAGGAATTGCCGCTGGATCTGCCGCTCGAAGAGCTCTTCGGCAGGCTGGCCGACGACATCGCGGAACAGGCGCGTACCGCCGACGCCGAGGGACGGGAACAGAGCGGATGAGTCACTTCGTACGCCCCCGGGACATCGCGGAACCCGCGCTCCGTCTCGTGGTCTTCCACCACGCGGGCGGATCGGCCGCCTCCTACTTCCCGCTGACCCGGCACGTGCCCGACGACTGGGACGTGCTGCTGCTCGATCTGCCGGGCAGGGGCAAGCGCCACGCCCAGCCCGCCCTGGAGGACATGGACGAGATCGTGGCGGCGGCGACCGAGGACGTCCTGCCCTGGGCCGACGGGACACCGCTGGCACTGTTCGGGCACAGTCTCGGGGCCATCGTCGCCTTCGAGACCGCGCGGGCACTGGAGGCCCGCCGCGCCGGAACCTGCTGGGTCGGTGTCTCGGGCCGGGGGGCACCCGGCCACGAGGTGCTGACGAGGCTTCCCGACCACGACAGTCCGGACGCGGAACTCATGGCCCGGCTGCGGGACATGGGCGGCATGCCGGACCGGCTCGACGCCGTACCGGAGTTCCGTGATCGCTTCCTCCGGGTCGTCCGCAGCGACCTTCGCGCCGTCGCGGGGTACCGCCCTGACGCGCACCGCCCGCCGCTGGCCGCGCCGCTGACCGTCTTCGGTGCCCTGCACGACTCCTGGGCGCCGCTCGCGTTGATGGCCCCCTGGGCCCGGCAGACGCGCGGGCGGTTCACCGAACGCGTCTACTCCGGTGGGCACTTCCACTTCCTCGGCACTTCCTTCGAGGCGTTCACCGCGGACGTGGTCGAGGAGATACGGACCGCGCAGCCGCTCATATCCGCCGTTCCGCCGTCCTACGTCCACCCGTCCGTGTGACAGATCACCAGGAGGCCAGCACCATGCTGCCGGAAGCCGACCAGCCCGACATCCGTCCGCTCATGGCGGGGTTCCCCACCGGCGTCGCGGTGATCACGACGCTTTCGCCCGGCGGGGAGCCGTGGGGGATGACCTGCACTTCGCTGTGCAGCGTCGCGCTCGATCCGCCGACGCTGCTGGTCTGCCTGCGTCAGGGCAGTCCGACGCTGGACGCCGTGCAGGGCAGCCAGGCCTTCGCGGTCAACATCCTGCACAGCCAGGCCCGTTCGACGGCGGAGCTCTTCGCCTCCGGCGTGAAGGACCGCTTCGAGAAGGTCGCGTGGCGGACGGTGGGACCGATCGGGGGCCCGCACCTGTACGAGGCGGCGCACACGATCGCGGACTGCGCGGTCGAGGACGTGCAGCCGGTCGGGGACCACGCCGTGGTCATGGGGCGGGTCGTCGCCATCGCGCAGCTGCAGTTGCAGCTGCCGTTGCTGTACGGCATGCGCCGCTACGGGTCCTGGACGGACGCCGCCGAGGACAGCCACCTGCACTACGACTTCATGTCCTGAGGCGGCGCGGCCGCGGGGCGGAACGGAGCCGGTGGCCCGCTACGCGCTGTTCCGGACGACCCGCCGGCCGCCCCAGGAGCACAGGCCGGCCACGGCGAATACGGCCGTCACCAGGGCCCAGCCGGCGGCGAAGCCGCCGGTCGCGTCGACCAGCAGACCGAAGGTGACCGGCCCCACCACGAACCCCGAGAAGAAGCCCATGGAGACCAGGGCCGAGGCGTGGCCCGTGCTGCCGAAACCCCTGCCCTGCGTCACCGCCACCATGGAGACCGCGTTGGCCGCGGCGGCCGAGCAACCGAGGCCCACCGCTGCGATCCACACGAGCCAGGTCGCTCCGGTGGCCGCGGGGAGCAGAGCCGCGAACACCATCGAGGCGACGGTCAGGATGAGCAGCGACCCCGGGACGTCCAGCCGCTTGCTGAGCCGGGGCCACAGCACTCGGCTGGCGATGCCGGACACACCGATGGCGGCGATGAGTGCCCCGGCGCTCTTTTCCCCCATGGACAGCCGCTGGTGCGCGTAGAGCGGCAGATAGGTGTTGAGGGCGGAGAGTCCGCAGCCGATGCAGAGCGAGACGGCCATCAGCCACCGGGTGGGCGGATTGGGCGCGGCCGGCAGGGTCAGACGGAGTTTCGCCGGGGGTCCGGCGTCCCTGGGCAGCAGCACGGCCGCCAGAGCCGCCGCCAGTGCGACCGGGATCACGAGGGCGAGCGCGGCGCGCCAGGACATCGCCGCGGCCAGTGTGGGCAGGGTCAGTCCGGCGGTGAACGCCGCGAGCGGCACCCCCGACTGCTTGATCCCTACGGCTACCGCCCGTCGCTCGGGCGGTACATGAGTGGCGATCAGCTTGTTCGTCGACGGATTGGCGAGCGACTGGGCGGCACCGCCGAGCACCAGCGCGCCGAGCAGGAACCAGTACGTCCTGGTGGTGGTCAGCAGGGCGAAGTCGGCGGCGACGAGGAACAGCAGCAGGGCGAAAGCGCGCCGGCCGCCCAACAGATCCGCCACCTGCCCCGCGTACAGCGAGAGAACGGTCGCCGTGCCGAAGGTCACCGCGGTCAGCAGTCCCAGTTGCGAGCTCGAAATCCCCAGATCCTGGATGAGGAAAGGCCCCAGGGCGCCTATCGCGTAGAGGACGAACATGGAGAGACCCATGCCGCCCGTGACGAGAACGAGGAGCGAGGCCGGGGTGCGTGCCGTTCGTATCGGCGCTCTTTCGCTCGGATCGGCCGTCACGCGCGCACCCCTTGCTCTCGATGTGAATATATGACAACTCTAGACGAGAACTATAGCAAACAGAGGTGTCGCCGACCCCGGAAATGCCGGAACCGGCGGACGGTGGACCGCACTTCTCCAGAGGTTATGCAGGCCTCCTTCAGCGCGTGCGATGCAGACTGCTGGGCGGAGAAGTCAGCGCGTGCGACGGGGGAAGTGGGCGACTGTGGGAAGTGACAGCGAGA
>NZ_JBOHCV010000095.1:0-4034 GCF_050698815.1 Streptomyces sp. | reverse complement strand
TCAGTGAGCTGTTTCCAACCTGGTTGCGCGGGACGGGAGTTGAGGCGAGGGGCGGTGCTGAGACGTAGAGAAGCTCCTGGTAGACGGGTGATTGTCGAGATCAACTGTCCAGCCAGGAGCTTCCGCGTGCTTGTCTACCCATCGGGAATCGATCTGTCCACCTCGACCCTGCGCTTCCTCGCCCGCGAGCTGGGCACGCGGCATCGTGAGAAGGGCACCAGGTGGCGCCGTCTGCCCGCAGGACGCCAGGCGCTGCTGGTCCTGGCGCATCTGCGCTGCGGTGACACCTACGCCCGCCTCGCCGCCGGATTCGAAGTCGGGATCGCCACGGTCTACCGGTACGTGGCCGAGGCCGTCGAGGTCCTCGCCGCGCTGGCTCCCGACCTGCGGACCGCCGCCCGCGCCGCATCCACCAAAGCGTTCGTGATCCTGGACGGCACGCTGCTGGCGATCGACCGGATCGCCGCCGACCAGCCCTTCTACTCCGGAAAACACCGGAAGCACGGCATGAACGTGCAGGTCCTCACCGATCCGTTCGGCCGACTGCTGTGGGCCTCACCCGCGCTGCCCGGAGCCATCCACGACATCAAGGCCGCCCGCACCCACGGAGTGATCGACACCCTCGCCAAGGAGGAGATCAACTGCTGGGCGGACAAGGGCTACCAGGGCGCCGGAGGCACGATCCGGGTGCCCTACCGCGGCCGCTGGGCGAACCTCTCCACCGGTCAGCGGGCCGTCAACATCTCCCACGCCCGCATCCGAGCCGTCGGCGAACAAGCCATGGCGACCCTGAAAGCCTGGCGGCTCCTGCGGAAGCTGCGGTGCAGCACCAATCGGATCACCGCCCTGGTCAAAGCGGTCCTCACCCTCCACCTCGCGACCTCATGCTGAGGTTGGAAAACCCTCAGTGACCGAGTACAGGCACGAGGCGTGTGGGCTTCTGCCGTTCCTGTGCCGGCCGCCCGCGCTATACCTTCGCCGAGGGGTGGAACAGGACTGGGGGTGTGATCACGGGCGGGTGTTCACCCGCCCGTGATCAACTGGGTGGCACGCCGGGCCTCGCGTGCGGCGCACACTCGCGATTCGTCAGCCTGCGGGTCAAAGGCCGGTTCGTAGGATGGTAGCTGAGCCGCAAGGGCATGATCGTTCTCACCGGCATTTTCTGTACCGGAACCACTCACGCCCGGGCCCAGCCTCCTGCGGGGCGACCAGCCAGGCACGCCGTCCGGAGCTTGGGGAACCGGAGTGCACCGGCGGTTGCTGCGGTTTCCTGTCCAACGTCGTGCAACGGTTCGGGGACATCGTGCAGTGGTCGGACTGGGAGGTTCCGCACGCCCCCGCCTCCCCGCCGCCGGAGTTCCACTTTGACGCCAACCAGTACGACGCCGAAGTGGCTCGTGCTGAGGCACACCGGTGGTGGCAGGTCCACACGTAGCCCAGCACGGCACGCCTCTGCCTGGCTGCGGGCTCTTACCGCCGCCGAGTCCTTGGCCAAGGGGGAACGCCTCCAGCCGGCCGGGTGCTGTCGAAACTCGTGAACATTCCGACCAGGCCGCCGCGGCCACCGCCTCCCGAACCGACGTCGAAGTGCTGTCCGTTCTCGTGAACAGAGCCAGCTGATGAACAACCAGGACGCGATCCGCACGGGGATCCCGCCTCGATCGCCCGGCGAGGCGGCAGTTTCTGTAAGCCGCGGCACCGTCCTCGGGGACTGCTGCACGGGTAGGTGACAGTCGGTTTTCATGCCGCGAGGGCTGCGGCGGGTTTCATGGTGATCTCGAACTCGATGGGGGTCAAACGGCCGAGACGTAGTTGTCGACGGCGTCGGTGGTAGGTCCGCTCGATCCAGGTGACGATCGCGGTGCGGAGGTCCTGTCGGGTGGCCCAGGGACGTCGGTCGAGGACGTTGTTCTGCAGGAGCGCGAAGAAGGATTCCATGGCGGCGTTGTCACCCGCGGCGCCGACTCTTCCCATGGATCCGGTCAACCTGTGCCGGCCCAGGGCGTGGACGAACTTCCGTGAGCGGAACTGCGATCCGCGGTCCGAATGCACGATGCAGCCGGCCACGTCCCCTCTCCTGGCGACCGCGCTGTCCAGTGCATTCACAGCGAGCCGGGCCTTCATCCGGCCCGCGATGGAATACCCGACGATCCGGCCGGAGAAGGCGTCCTTGACCGCACACAGATAGAGCTTGCCCTGGCCGGTGGGGTGTTCGGTGATGTCGGTCAGCCACAACTGGTTCGGGCCGGTCGCGGTGAAGTCGCGCTGGACGAGATCGTCGTGCACGGGCGGCCCAGGCTTCTTGGCGTTCTTCGGCCGCTTCTTCCCGAAGACCGACCACCAGGCGTTATCCCGGCAGATCCGCCATGCGGTCCGCTCACTCATGCGCTCACCCGCGCCGGCCGCTTCACCGGCGAGGAACCGGTAACCGAACTCCGGGTCATCGCGGTGGGCGTCGAACAGCGCGTTCGCGCGGTAGGCCACGGTGATCTCGGCGTCCGTGAACGGTTGACGGAGCCAGCGGTAGTAGTGCTGGCGGGAGAGCGTGAGCACCCGACACGTAACCGCGACAGGGATGTTGTCGGCGGCGAGCTCTCTCACGAGCGGGTAGAGCCTTTTGACGGCAGGTGAGCCTGCGACAGGTAGGCAGCCGCGCGGCGCAGGACCTCGTTCTCCTGCTCCAGCATGCGCACCCGCTTCTTCAGCTCACGGTTCTCCGCGGACTCCGCTTGCGTGACGCCGGGCTTCTCGCCGTCCTCGACGGCGGCCTGGCGCAGCCACTTCGACAGCGTCATCTCGTGGACGCCGAAGTCCTTCGCGATCTGCGCGAGGGTGACGCCGTCCGGGCGGTTGCGGGCCACGCGCACGACGTCGTCACGGAACTCTTGGGGATAGGGAACAGGCACAGCGACATCCTTCCAGGCCGGCCCACGGGCAAGCCAGATCAGATGTCACCAGACCCTGCAGCAGTCCCTCGCTCGCGTCCCCTGGTTGTAGGCCCGCTATCGCTGGACCGCGCTTCCGCCCGGAAGGAAGGTTCAGGCGGAGAAAGCGACCGCGGTGACGTACTCGTATTTGCCCCAGTCGCTGCCCAGGTCCGGGAGCGTCTCATCCCACGCGTCGGCGAGCGCGGCGTCATCTCCGGCCTGCCAGGCGGCGACGATGCGGTCCCAGCGGCGGATGTTGATGCGGCGGAAGTCCAGCACCCGCCGGTACTTGTTGAGGACCTGGGACTGGTCCAGGGGGTGGATCTCCACCCGCGTGCCCCCGCGCGCGTTGAGGCGAGCAAGGAGATGGCGGGCGACGTTGTGGCGGCGGTAGGCGCGGTAGGCGACGTCGATACGGGCCCGATTGGCCCGGCTGGGAGTCTGGGTGTGCCGGGTCCAGTCCCGCATCGTGCGGGAGGTGACGGTGATGCCTGCCTCCCGCATCGCCTGGTATCCCGACGCTGAGCGGGTGAGGTAGGTCAGCCGCGCGTTCAGGCCACGGCGAGTGGTGACCGGAGAGACGATGCCGCCTTCCAGAGCGAGGCGCTCCAGCACGCGGGCGGCGGCGGTGCTGCCCTTCTCACCACGGGCGCGCAGCAGACCGAACTGGTGAGTTCTGTCCGGCATCTACCTCTCCCCCCCAGTGATGGTGTAGCTGTCTTTGATCTTCACCTGGGCGACACCACGGCCCTCGGTGAAGACCTGGCGCCAGTCACCGATGAGGTGGAGTTCGTCAGTGCCCAGCATCCCAGCCACGCTCAGACCCGCCTGGTGGGCCTTGAACGCCTTCCCCCACAAATTCGCGAACGCCTGGGAACGGATGATGTGCACCCAGTCCTGCCGGTAAAGATCCCGATTAAAATTCGAAGAACCCAAAGTCGACACAAACTTCGAATACATCGCCTTCACATACGCCTGAGTGACCTCATCATCGATCTCCAGAGCACTCTCGCGCGCCTGAGCGAAGGTGACCCGCAACTTCTCCAACAAACCCTCACTCCCCCCCGACGTCCACGACTCATGAACCAACGGGGCCCCACACAGTCC
>NZ_JBOHCV010000094.1:0-9753 GCF_050698815.1 Streptomyces sp. | reverse complement strand
GAGCTGGGAGGTCAGCGGATGTGACTCGTGCGCCTTGACCACGACCGGGCACCCGGCTGCGACCGCGGACGCGGTGTCGCCGCCCGGCACCGAGAAGGCGAGCGGGAAGTTGGAGGCGGCGTAGACGGCGACGACCCCGAGCGGGATCTTGTACCGGCGCAGGTCGGGGCAGGGCGGGGTCGCGTCCGGGTTACGGTGGTTGATGGTGACGCCGAGGTAGCCGCCGTCCTCGATCTCGTGGGCGAAGGCGCGCAGTTGGGCTGTGGTACGGGCCAGCTCCCCGGTCAGCCGGGGCCGCCCGAGCGCGGTCTCCGCGTCCGCGGTGCCGATGATCTCCTCGCCCGCCGCGTCCAGTTGACCGGCGGCGGCACGGAGCAGGGCGGCCCGCACGGTGCGGTCGGCGAGCGGCTCGCGGCCGGCGTGGGCGGCGCGTACCGCCGCGTCGACGTCGGCGGCCGTGGCCTCCGTGCCCACCTGCTCGCGCTGTTCTCCGGTCCGGGGGTCGACGCTCCACACTGGTGTTGCTGCCACCGCGAATTTTCCTCCTGCCGAGTGCTCGTCCGCACAGAGAGCTCGTTCGACATACTGAACGTCGTCTCTGTCAGTGAACTTCTCCGGGGACTCTAGGAGTGCCGCGACAGAGGGGTCAAGGTCGGTGTCAGCCGGCGAGACAGGCGGCGGTTCGCAGGTCAAGCACGGTCGGCACGCTCTCGTGGACGTGGAGGAGCGCGACGGTGAAGCCTTTCGCGACGGCGTCGCAAACCAACGACCTGGTACGGGTCGTAACGTTGCCTCATGGCTGAGCTGTTGCACATCACCGAACGCTCCCTGTGGGAGGCCGCTCGCGCCTCCGGCACGTACGAGATGTCCACGCGCGGACGCACCCTGGCGGAGGTGGGGTTCGTCCACTGCTCGCTGCGGCACCAACTCCCCCAGGTGGCAGCGCTCTTGTACGGCGACTGCGACCCGGGGGAGCTGGTGGTGCTCGTCATCGACAGCGAGCGGCTCCGCTCACCTCTGCGCTACGAGCCGCCGGCCCCCGGAGCGGAGGAGTTCCCCCACATCTATGGCCCGTTGCCGGTGACCGCCGTCGTCGCGGAGGAGGCGTGGAGCGGTTAGGGCGGCAACGGCTGCTAGGAGGACGCCGATCCACGCTGGCGCAGCGGGACCGCGCACTGGTCGGAGAAACCCTGGCCCACGAGGCCGAGAGCGGCGTTGATGCGGGAGCGGTGGTTCTCGACGGCGACGATCGCCGTCAGTTCGATGAACGCCCGCTCCCCCAGCTCGGTGATCAGCCGCTCCGCCATCCCGTCGGTCACGGTCGGCTCGGTCTCGGTCATCGCCTCCGCGAACTCCATGACCAGCAGTTCCACTTCACCGAAGCGCTCCCGGTGCTCCCGCCATGCGGGAACGTACTGGACCTTCTCCATGGGCATGCCCAGGTCCTCGGCCAGCCAGTGCCCGAAGTCCACACACCAGGAGCAGCCGATGCGGGCCGCCGAGACCATCTCGGCGAGGTGCTTGAGTCCGGGGTCCAGGTCCCGCCACTTGGCGATGCGCTGCTCGTAGCGGGCACCTGCACTCAGCACGGCCGGGTTGTGCCCCATGGCCAGGACCGGGTCGAGGACCTTGCCGTACTTGCGCCGCGAGTACCACACGGCGAGGCGCAGAAAGACGCTGCGCGGCGGATCGAGTGAGATGCGGGCCATGGTGATGCTCCTTCGTCCTGCGTACGGGCGGGTCTGTGCCGTTCCGGCTGACACCTATACGACGGGACTGCCCGCGCGGATGTGACATGGGCCGGCGGACCACCCGGACGGGTCATTCGATCTCGGCGGCCCGGTCCGCCGGTGCCCGCCGATCAGCCCGTACTGAAACGGCAGTTGGGGGCATGATGGGACCCACGACAGATCACGCAGCTTGTTCACGGGGAGGGCTCGCCCATCATGTATTTCGTCGCCGGATCCGGTACCGACTCCGCGGTCTCCGATCTCCTGGACTCGGGAATCCTCAGCTGGCTGATCCTGGGACTGATCGCGGGCACCATCGCCAAGGTGCTCCTGCCGGGCCGGGACCCGGGCGGTCTGCTCGGCACCGTGCTCATCGGAATCGCCGGGGCGTTCATCGGCGGCTGGCTCTCCTCGGCCTTCCTGGACAGGTCGGTCGACCACAACTTCGTCGACCCGGCGCTCTGGGTGGCCGCCATCGCGGGCTCGCTGGTGCTGCTGATCGCGTACCGGATCTTCTTCGGCCACTCCCGCGAGCGCCGCCGCTGACGCGTGGCCGGCGACGCCGGCGCCCGCTCCGACGAGCCCGGCGGCGACGACCTCGACCTCGGCAAAGGAACCGCAAAGCGGCGCCGCTCGTTACGACCGGCATGACCGCAATGACTTCCGGCTCGAATCTTCCGCTGACCGCCGCACGCGTGGCGGTGGAGGTGACCGCGCCGACCCGGCTCGACGTATCCGGACTGCTGCTCGGCGCCGACGGCAAAGTGCGCTCCGACGACGACTTCGTCTTCTACAACCAGCCGACGGCTCCGGGTGTGACCCACAGCAGCGGTGCCGCCGACACGATCACCGTGGACACGGGCGCGGTGCCCGCCGACGTGCAGAAGATCGTGGTCACGGCGAGTCCGGACGCCCCCGGCGCGTCCTTCGCCGGCATCGAGCCGACCGCCACCGTGCGGGACGCCGGTACGCAGGGAGTCGTCGCCACCTTCACCCCGCCCCCACTGGGCGCCGAGACGGCCCTGGTCGTGGTGGAGATCTACCGCCGCGGGGACGCCTGGAAGGTGCGCGCGGTGGGCCAGGGCTATTCCAACGGGCTGGGCGGCATCGCCACCGACTTCGGTGTGACGGTGGAGGAACCGGCGCCCGCTCCGGCCCCGGCCCCCGCGCCCACCCCGCAGGCGGCACCCACTCCGCCACCCGCGCAGGCTCCGGCGGCTCCCGCCGCAACGTCGGCCGCCCCCGGCAAGATCAACCTCGACAAGGGCAAGGTCAGCCTGCAGAAGAACCAGACCGTTTCGCTCGTCAAGGGCGGCCGTCCGATGCTGAGCAGCGTCAGGATGGGCCTCGGCTGGGAGCCCGCCTATCGCGCGGGCAGGCGGGCCCAGGCGATCGACCTGGACGCCTCCGTCATCGCCTATGACGCCAACCGCAAGAAACTGGACGCCTGTTACTTCGGCAAGCTCATGATCCTCAACGGCATGGTGCAGCACTCCGGCGACAACCTCACGGGTGAGGGAGGGGGCGACGACGAGGCCATCACCGTCCACCTGGGTGACCTCCCCCCGCAGGTGACCGGCCTGGTCTTCACCGTCAACTCCTACTCGGGACAGAAGTTCACCGACGTCGCCAAGGCGTACTGCCGGCTTCTCGACGCGGGGAGCGGCCAGGAACTGGTCCGCTTCGACCTCAGCAGCGCCGAGCCACGCACCGGGGTGCTGATGTGCAAGCTCGTCCGGCAGTTCTCCGGCGAGTGGGACATGACCGCCCTCGGGGAGTACGTGGACTCGCGTACCGTCCGCGGCATGATCAAGCCTGGCGGCGCCGCCCTGTAGGGCGGCGCGTGGGCGCACGGGCGCTCGGGAGCGGGTGCGGGGCGCGACTGGCTTCCATCGCGCCCCCGCTGCCATAGCGCGGCGGATCCGGGGTACCGCAAAGGGGACACGGCACTCCGCCGCACGTACGCGAAGCATGCGCCGGGCAGCCACCGAGCAGCCACGGAAGCAGGCACGAGAAGGAGGCGCTTCACATGGCCATCGCCACCGTGAATCCGGCCACGGGCGAGACCCTCAAGACGTTCGACGCATTCAACGTCGGCGAGATCGAAGAACGGCTCTACCGGGCCCACAGCGCCTTCCAGGACTTCCGCCGCACCGACTTCGCGCAGCGCTCCGCGCTCCTGAACCGGGCGGCGGACCTGCTGGAGGCCGACCAGGACGACATCGCCCGCACCATGACCACGGAGATGGGCAAGACCCTGGTCTCCGCCCGTGCCGAGGCGGCCAAATGCGTGAAGGCGATGCGCTGGTACGCCGAGCACGCCGCGGAGCAGCTCGCCGACGAGCACCCCGCCCCCGGAGACGTCCAGGACTCCGGCGCGGCCCGCGCGTACGTGCGCTACCGCCCGCTGGGCACCATCCTCGCCGTCATGCCCTGGAACTTCCCGCTCTGGCAGGTCGTCCGCTTCGCCGCCCCGGCACTCATGGCGGGCAACACGGCACTGCTCAAGCACGCGTCGAACGTGCCGCAGACGGCGCTCTACCTGGAGGACCTCTTCCGCCGGGCCGGGTATCCGGAGGGCGCGTTCCAGACCCTGCTCGTCGGCTCGGCGGCGGTCGAGGGCATCCTGCGTGACGAGCGGGTCGTGGCCGCCACCCTCACCGGGAGCGAGGTCGCCGGCCGCTCGGTCGCCTCGGTCGCGGGCGACGAGGTCAAGAAGACGGTGCTGGAGCTGGGCGGCAGCGATCCGTATGTGGTGCTGCCGTCGGCCGATCTGGACAAGGCGGTGCGGACGGCCGTCACCGCCCGCGTGCAGAACGCGGGCCAGTCCTGCATCGCGGCCAAGCGCTTCATCGTGCACACCGACGTCTTCGACGAGTTCGCGGCCAGGTTCGTTGACCGGATGTCGACCCTGACGGTCGGGGACCCCATGGCGGAGGCCACCGATGTCGGGCCGCTCTCGAGCTCGCAGGGCCGTTCGGACCTGGAGGAGCTCGTCGACGACGCCACCCGGCGCGGCGCCGCCGCGCTGTGCGGCGGACAGCGGCCACCGCTCCTCGAGCACGGCTGGTTCTACGAGCCGACCGTGCTCACGGGCATCACGGAGGAGATGAGGATCCACCGCGAGGAGACCTTCGGACCCGTCGCGACCCTCTACCGGGTGGCGGACGTGGACGAGGCGGTGACGCTCGCCAACGACACCTCCTTCGGCCTCAGCTCCAACGCGTGGACCCGCGACGCCGCCGAGCAGGAGCGGCTGACCCGCGACCTCCAGGCCGGCGGCATCTTCTTCAACGGCATGACCGCCTCCCACCCCGGCCTGCCCTTCGGCGGCGTCAAGCGCTCCGGTTACGGGCGGGAGCTGGCGGGACACGGCATCCGCGAGTTCTGCAACGCGACGACGGTGTGGTTCGGCCCGGAGCAGTAGCGCAGAGCAGGGCGGCGGGCGGATGGGGCCCGGCGGTCCGGCGGTAGGGTCTGCACCGCCGGACCCCATCCCCCGTCCGTCCCAGTCCCAGCCGGAGGCCGAGCCCGCGTGACCGTACGTACCGAGAGCCAGGGACCGGTCACCACCGTCGTCCTCTCCCGCCCCGCCGCACGCAACGCCGTCGACGGCGCGACGGCCACCGCCCTCGCCGACGCCTTCCGGGCCTTCGAGGCCGACGAGGAGGCGCGGGTCGCGGTCCTGTGGGGCGAGGGCGGCACCTTCTGCGCGGGCGCCGACCTCAAAGCCATCGGCACCGACCGCGCCAACCGGGTGGAGCCGGACGGCGACGGCCCGATGGGCCCGACCCGGCTGCGGCTGTCGAAGCCGGTGATCGCCGCGGTCAGCGGCCACGCGGTCGCCGGCGGCCTCGAACTGGCCCTCTGGTGCGACCTGCGAGTGGCGGAGGAGGACGCGGTCTTCGGCGTCTTCTGCCGCCGCTGGGGAGTCCCCCTGATCGACGGCGGCACTGTGCGCCTCCCCCGGCTGATCGGCACCAGCCGGGCCATGGACCTCATCCTCACCGGCCGCCCGGTCCCCGCCGGCGAGGCGTACGACATCGGACTGGCCAACCGCCTCGTCCCGCCCGGCACCTCCCGCGCCGCCGCCGAGGAGCTGGCCGCCGGACTGGCCCGCTTCCCGCAGGCCTGTCTGCGCGGCGACCTCGCCTCCGTGCACGACCAGGAGGGCCTTACCGAGGAGGAGGCGATGGCCCGCGAACTCCGCCACGGACAGGCCCCGTTGCTCCAGGCCGCGGACGGCGCGGCCCGCTTCGCCGCAGGCGCGGGCCGGCACGGCGACTTCGGGGCGGTCTGATCCACCACCGGTCGCCCCGCCGGTCCGGCCACCCGCGCCCCGCGGGGACGGTCAGCCCAGCCGGCTGCGCGCCTTGAAGGCGGCCTTGCGGGCGTCCTTCGCCGTCTCCTTGACGGGATGCACGCGGCCCATCGCCTCCAGCACGTCGCCGGTCGCCGGATGGTCGACCTTCCACACCTTGTCGAAGAAGCCGTTGTGCTGGTCGACCAGTCCCTGTACGAGGCCCTGGAGTTCGGCTGCCTCACCCGCCGTGGCCAGTTGCGCGGCGATCGTGTCGACGGTCAGCCAGAAGACCATCTCCTCGTCCGGCTGCGGCACGTTCGCGGCGCCGCGCTCGGCCAGCCACACCCGTGCCAGTCCGCCCAGTTGCCGGTCCTCCAGCACGTCGCGCAGCGCGGGTTCCGCCTCCGTGCCGACCAACGAGAGCGTCTGCTGGCAGGCGAGCCTGCGGGCGGGCGCCTGCTCGTCCGTGCCGCGTGCCGCCGCGAGGAGTTCGCGGACGGCCTGCAGGGTCGTACGGGCGGCGAGCCAGGACTCGATCTCCGCCTGCGCGTTCTCCTCGGTGTAGGCGGGGAGCGCGTCGAGCAGCTTGACCGCGTCGGCCTCGGCGAGGTCACCGACGGCCGGCACGTCGATGCCCGCGTCCCGGATACGGGCCCGTACGCCGTAGACGCCGAGCGAGGTCAGCCGCACCATGCCGTACCGCGAGACGTCCTCGTCGTCCAGCCCCTCCGGCAGGTCACCGTCCTCGTCCGTCTCCTCCGTCAACGCCTCGTCCACCGGGCGGTATTCGATCAGTCCGATCGGCGCGAGCATGCGGAACTGCTCGTCGAGCTTCATCATCGCCGCCGAGACCTCTTCGAGTACGTCGTCGGTCGGCTCCTCCACGTCGTCGGGGATGGTCATCGACGCGGCGAGTACCGGCAGCGGCACCATCGCGCCGGCCGAGACGGCCTGGTCGGTGGCGGTGAAGAGATAGAGGTTACCCAGGGCGCTGTCGAGGAAGTCGGCCTCCTCCTCCGGGTTCCAGTCCAGGGCGTCGAGATCGATCGCGTCCGGGTCGATCTTTCCGTCCTCGCCCGTGACGTCTTCGAGGCCGCCGAGCAGGTCTTCGAAACTGGGTGTCGCGGCGTCGGCGAGCACGCTCTCCAGTCCGTCCTGCCACAGGTCGAGCACGTCGCCGGGGCTGCCGCCGCCCTTGAGCCGGTCGAGCTCCTCGCCCGGGCGGGCGGTGCCCACCGGCTCCTCCGTCAGGCTGTCCCCCGCTTCGGTGTCCCCTTCCCCGTCTTCCTCGACGTCCAGCAGGCCCATGTCGATGGCCAGATGCCAGGCCTGTGCCGCGTGGGCCGGGCCGTCCTCGTCGCCGGAGAGGCCGATCTGCTCGACCGCCTCCGCCAGCCGGCCGGCGAGGAGTTCACCGCCGGCACCGACGGGCACCCCGCCGTCGGCCCAGCCCGCCAGCTTCGCGGCCCACGCGAAGAGCGGTGCGGCGAGCGCCTCCCTGGCCAAGTCGGCGTCGGAGGGCAGCCGCACGGGCGGCAGGGCGGGACGGTCCTCAACGGACATGTCACCGGACATCAGCGTGCTCAACTCCTACGGATACTGCGGATCGCGACGTGCGGGCCCCCAGCGTAGACGGGATCTGCCCGCCGCTGCCCGAATCGTGCGCCGGTCACCCCCGGCACCGGTCCCGGACGGTGCGGCAGGCTCGCCGCGGTCGCATCACAGCCCGGACGAGAAGGCCGTCATCTTCTTGACAACTGGGCTTTCGAGACCAGACTTTACGCGCGTAGAGAATGCCCCGACCACCGTTCGCTACCCCTCCGGAGGCACCGTTGTCGTCTCGTCTCGCCCGCACCTCGGCACTCACCGTCGCGGCGCTGTGCTCCACACTGCTCGTGCTGCCCTCCTCCTCGGCGGCCGACGGCCCGGCCGAGAAGGCCCGCCTCCACGACATCCAGGGCAGCACCCGGATATCCCCCTTCGCGGGCCGCCACGTCACCGACGTGCCCGGCGTCGTCACCGCCGTGCGCGGCTTCGGCAAGGCCCGCGGTTTCTGGCTGCAGGACCCGAGACCCGACCGCGACCCGGCCACCAGCGAGGGCATCTTCGTCTACACCGCCGCGAAGACCCCCGACGTCGCGACCGGCGACTCCGTACTGGTGTCCGGCGACGTCAGCGAGTTCTACCCCGGCGGCGAGAAGGGGGCCGGCCAGTCGGTCACCCAGCTCACCAAGGCGGCCTGGACGGTGCGGGCCAGGGGCGAGCGGCTGCCCCGCGCCGTACGCCTGAACGCCGACCGCGTCCCGGACGCGTACGCGCCGGAGGGCGGGGACGGCCGCAGCATCGAGTCGCTGCCGCTGCGTCCCGGCGACTACGCCCTCGACCTCTACGAGTCGCTCGAAGGCATGCGCACCCAGCTCAGGAACGCCCCCGTGACGGGACCCACCTCGAGGTTCCACGAGCTGTGGGTGACCGCCGACCCCGACGAGAACCCGACTCCGCGCGGCGGCACCCTCTACGGCGGCTACGACCAGCAGAACGGCGCCCGGCTCAAGGTCAGTTCGCTGCTCCCGCTCGACGAGCGCCCCTTCCCCGAGGCCGACGTCGGTGACGCGCTTCGCGGCACGACCGCGGGCCCGCTCGACTACGACAACTTCGGCGGCTACACCGTACGGGCCACCACACTGGGCGAGTTGAAGGACAACAAGCTCAAGCGGGAGAAGACCCGCAAGCAGCGCGAGGGCCAGCTCTCCGTCGCCACCTACAACGTGGAGAACCTCTCCCCGCAGACCGACCCGGCCAAGTTCACCCGCCTCGCCGAGGCTCTGGTGCACAACCTCGCCTCCCCCGACATCGTCGCCCTTGAGGAGGTGCAGGACAACACCGGCCCGGACGACGACGGCACCGTCGCCGCCGACAAGACCCTCGACCAGCTGACCGCGGCCATCAAGAAGGCGGGCGGTCCCGCGTACGAGTGGCGGCAGATCAGCCCGGAGGACAAGGCGGACGGCGGCCAGCCCGGCGGCAACATACGCGTCGCGTTCCTCTACAACCCCGGCCGGGTCTCCTTCGCCGACCGCGCGGGCGGCGACGCCGGCACGCCGGTGAAGGTGACGGAGAAGGACGGCGTTCCGGCGCTGTCCGCCAACCCGGGGCGGGTGGCGCCCCAGGACGACGCGTGGAAGGCGAGCCGCAAGCCGCTGGCCGGGGAGTTCCGCTTCCGGGGCCGGCAGGTCTTCGTCGTCGCCAACCACTTCAGCTCCAAGGGCGGCGGCGATCTGGAGGGCGACGAGCCGATGGAGGGACGTCTCCAGCCGCCCGTACGGCACTCGGAACCGCAGCGGGTCGAGCAGGCGAAGCTGGTCAACTCCTTCGTCAAGGAGGTGGAGTCCGTCGACCCGGACGCGGCCGTCGTCGTGGCCGGCGACCTCAACGACTTCCCCTTCTCCCCCAGCCTGGACGCGATACGCGACGGCGGCGCCCTCACCAGCCCGATGGACGAGCTGCCCGGCGACGAGCACTACGGCTACGTCTTCAACGGCAACTCACAGGTTCTCGACCATGTGTTGACCAGCCCGGGCGCGGGCAGCGTGGAGTACGACATCGTGCACATCAACTCCGAGTTCCACGACCAGTCCAGCGACCACGACCCCTCGGTCGTCCGCCTCCGCCCCTGACCCGGCTCGCGGGCGTGGACTGTTCAGCGTTGCTGAACAGTCC
>NZ_JBOHCV010000093.1:0-8045 GCF_050698815.1 Streptomyces sp. | reverse complement strand
GACCGCCTCCTGGCCCGCGGCCGAACGGAAGCTCACCTTGCCCTTCCGCACGGCGGTGATCTCGGCGGTGGCGTATGCGATGTGCAGCCCGCCCGCCTTCAGGCCGAGCGGCAGCATCGCCCCGCTGCGTCCCGGCACCCGCAGCTTCTCGCCGCCGAAGAGGGCCTTGCCCTTCTCCGAGACGGTGAACTCCTGGTCCAGGCCGGAGGTGACGTTCATGGCGTGCAACAGGCGTCCGCCGTCGGCGTTCTGCGTGGTGAGGAGGAAGAGGCCCGGGTCGGTCGCACTGTGGGTGAGGGCCGGGGACGCACCGAGGGTCTTCAGCGCGCGCAGCCAGAAGTTCAGGTCGCAGCGGTAGTCCGTAGTGATCACCACGGCCCGGCCGGCACCGACCCGGATGTCGAAGCCGCAGCCCTTGCCGGTGGAAACCTCGCGCAGGACGGTCTCTCCCTTGCCGGGCGTGCACAACTGCGCCTTGCTCACCCGGACTTCCGCGCGCGGCGCTGCCCAGCCGTGCGAGGTCGCGGAGAGCCAGAAGCGGTCGGCGTCGGTGAGGGTCTTGCCGGGCTCCAGCCCGAGGGCGTCTGCCAGTTCGGTGCTGGGCTTGCCCGCCATGTCGGCCACCGGTACCCGGCCGGAGAGCAGCAGCTTGCCGCCCGCCTTGAGGTAGCCGACCAGCTTGCGCTGCAGCCCGGTCGCGAGGTTCTCACCCGTGGCCAGGGCGAGTACGGGCGTGCGCTTCGGATCCAGGTCGCCGGACTGGAGGTTGAGGGCGCGGTAGCGGAAGCCGCCGAGCAGCATGGCCCGGGACAGGGCGCTGCGCGGGCCGAAGCCCCGGATGTGCTCGATGTCCGCCAGGATGGCGTCGACGCTCTTGCGCTCCGGCGGGTGGTACTCGGTCAGGTAGTGGTCCGGGACGAATCCCAGGGCGAGTTCGTCGTACTCGGGCACCATCGGGGCCAGCGTCGTGGCAAGGCCGTTCACGGCGTGGATGGCCTGCTTGAGCGGTGCGTAGCTGAGGTTGCGCCTGCCCTCGGGGTCCACGGGTGCGGAGAAGCCGTGCCGCTCCCCGGTGATCCCGATGCGGTCGTTGCCGTCCCCGATGGGCTTGTCCAGCTTGGGGTTGCGGCCGCCGGTGAAGAGATAGTAGTTGATCATCTTGACGCCCTGGGCGAGGCAGAGCCGGGTCTTCAGGTCGCCGCTCTCGGCGTCTTCCTGGTTGTCCAGGTTGTCGCCGTAGTCGGCGTGCCCGGCGTCGAACTCCAGGGCGCTGAGCGGCTGGTCCTTGTCCTGTACCGACTCCATGAAGGCGTTGATGAGGTAGAGATCGGTGGCGTTGTTCACGGTAAGGCTGCCGAGGTAGAAGTCGGCGCCGGAGAAGATCCCGGACTCCCCGCCGTAGGTCTCCATCAACTGGCTGATGCCGATGGGGAACTTCTTCGCCCCGTCGTCACTGGTGCCGTGGATGTTGATCAGGAACGGGACACCGTCGAGGCCGTTGTCCTCGGCGGACTTGCGCAGCGCCGCCACGTACCGGGCGAAGCGGCCACGCATGAACGCGCCCACGTCATGCATGAGGGCGGGTGCGTAGGCGTCCTTCGGGGCGCGGATGGCTGCGTCGCGCTGGCCGGCAGGCTTGCCGGCGAAGGGATAGCGGTCGCCCAGCTTGTCGCCGTAGGTCTCGTCCAGCCAGCCGTTGAAGTCCTTGAGCAAGTGGTCGGTGAGGGCAGGGGTGTTGCTGACCCAGGGGAGCATGCCGATCTCGTTGTCGAGCTGGCAGGCGATGACGCCGGGCTTGCCCTTGCGGTGTTGCCGCTTCGCGATGACCGGTATCACCGCGTCGTACCAGCGCCGGACCTCCTTGAGATAGGCGGGTGCCAGATAATCGATGGTCTGCGCGGTGTCCTTCTGGTCGTCCCAGCCCTTCGGCACGATCTCGGGGTGGTCCTTGCGTACCCGCTGCGGCACGCCCTCGCCCTTGAGTTCGGCCATGGTGTACGGGCCGGGACGGGCGATGATGTGGAAGCCGTTCTTGACGCACAGGTCCAGGAACGCTCCCAGATCCCGCTCGGGCCGGGTCCGGCCGGTGACGTCGAGGGAACCGTCGCCCGTCTCGTGCCACATCCACGGGATGTAGGTGGCGATGGTGTTGAGCCCGGCCTCCTTCGCGAGGTCGAGGCGGGACTGCCACTCGGCGCGCTTCAGGCGGAAGTAGTGGATCTCGCCGGCCATGACCAGGACGGGTTCGCCGTCGATCAGCAGCCGTTTGCGGTCGTACGTGACGGACGGCTCGGTCTTGGCCGGGCGCTCGGCACGGCCGGTGGCCGCCGTGCCGGCCATGGCGGGCGCGGCGGCGTGCAGGCCCCCGGTCGTGCTTGCGGCGATCGCCCCGGCCCCGCCGAGTACGGCGCGGCGGCGCAAGGCTGAGTGGTGTGACGTCATGACTTGCTCTCCGTGAGGTCGGCGTACCGGCGTCGTTGGGGCGAGACTGTATGCGCATACAGATAGCGCATACAAGAGTCCTGTTGCGCGTCTCTTTCCCGGTCGGCCGCGGCCCCCTGAGCGGCTTTACAGCCCCATCACGCGGATGGGTGACTGCGCTCGGTGCGTGTGCCGGGCGAAGATCGAGTCATGAAAGCTTCCTTGATCCGCCGCGCATGTGCCGCGGCCCTGGCGCTGGCGACGACGATGGCCCCCGCGGCGGCGGCCCAGCCGGACGACACCGCCGAACCGTCCGGCATCGGGGCGCATGCGCGGCTGCTGGGAGAGAAGATCGTTCCCCACAAACTCCCCTTTCGGAACACGACTGTTGGCGGGCTGTCCGGCATCGACCGGAATCCGTGCACGGGCGAGTACGTCATGGTCAGCGACGATCGCTCGTACCTGCAGCCCGCCCGCTTCTACACCGCCAGGATCAAGGTGGACGGCGCCGGGGTGCACTCGGTCGACTTCACCGGCACCCACCCGTTCCGGCAGCGGGACGGCTCGGTCTACCCGCCACCGAGCGCCGGCGACGGCAAGGCCGTGGACCCGGAAGAGCTGCGGGTGGACCCACGCAGCTGCCGGTACTGGTGGGCGCAGGAGGGCGACCGGCCGAAGTCGTCGAGCGACCCGGTGATCCAGCCGTCGATCCAGTTCTCCACCCGCACCGGCGCGTACCGCGGCCGGCTGGCCCTGCCCGTCAACTACGAGGTCACCAGAGGCGATCGGGGCCCGCGACGGAACAAGGCGGTTGAAGCGATCACGTTCGGCGCCAGGAACAGCGTGCTCACCAGCGCCGTCGAGGGTCCGCTGCTCCAGGACGGTCCGGAGCCCGACCTGAACCGCGGCGCCCTGATCCGTGTCACCCAGCAGAGCCGGAAGGGCCACGTGCTCGGGCAGTTCGCCTACCCCCTCGAGAAGATCTTCGCCAAGCCCGATCCGTCCAGCCCATGGCCCCCGGACACCGGCGTGCCCGCGATCCTCGCCTATCCCGGGGACCCCGGCCGCTACCTCGTACTCGAACGTACCTGGGTCGCGGGGGCAGGTTTCAAGATCCGCATCTACGACGCCACCACCCGCGGCGCGACCAAGGTGCAGAACATGGACTCCCTGACCGGACAGACGGTCGTGCCGATGCGCAAGGAACTGGTCGCGGACTTCCACGACTTGGGCCTGTCCACGGTCGACAACACCGAGGGCATGACCTGGGGCCCGACCCTGCCGGGCGGCGAACGAACCCTGCTCCTGGTCAGCGACGACAACTTCGCCGAGGACGAGGTCACCCAGATCGTCGCGCTCGGCATCCGCTGAGAACCGGTAACGGCAAGTCGAGAAGCGACTCCTGCCGGCTCAACCGGCCACGCGGAACCCCGTGTGGCCGGTCGAGCTGTCCGGCGTGATCCCCATCCGGGACGAGGTGCGGTAGCGGAGGCAGTAAGACTCGTGGCAGAGGTACGAGCCCCCGCGCAGCACACGCTGCCCGAGGCCGGGGCCGAACCGGTCCGCGCACCACTCCCAGACGTTCCCCGTCATGTTGAACAGGCCGTAGCCGTTGGAGGGGAACGCATCCACCGGGCAGGTCCCGGCGTAGCCGTCGGCGGCGGTGTTGCGGCCGGGGAAGGAGCCACGCCAGATGTTCATCCGGTAGTGGCCTCCCGGGTCGCGTTCGGCGCCCCATGGGTAGGGCTGCCCGGACAGCCCGCCGCGGGCAGCGTATTCCCACTCCGCCTCCGTGGGCAGCCGCGCTCCGGACCAGGTGCAGTAGGTGAGCGCGTCGGCGTACGACACGTGCACCACCGGGTGGTGCGCGCGCTCCTCGACGTCCGTGTCCGGGCCCTCCGGATGACGCCAGTCGGCGCCGTGCACCTGCCGCCACCACGGGGTGGCCGCGGCGGCGCGGGTGGGCGGGAAGTCGTCAGGCAGGAAGCCGGCGAAGACGAAGGACCAGCCGAAGCGTTCGGCGTCCGTACGGTGACCGGTCGCCTCCACGAAGGCCGCGAACTCGGCGTTGGTGACGGCGGTCGTCGCCAGCCGGAAGGCGTCGTCGAGCGTCACCTCCCGCACCGGGCCCTCGCCGTCCGCCGGATGCGGTCCGTTGTCGCACCCCATGAGGAAGCTGCCGCTCGGCAGTTCGCGCCAGCCGCCGCGCGGTTCGGGCACGGCCGAGGAGGCCCGACCCGGACCGCCGTCCCCGGCTGCCCGTAGGGGCGGGGCGGGCGCCCCCCGGGCAGGCGCACAGCACGCGTGCCGCTGCCGGGTCACGGCAGCACGCCCTCCGGCGTGTCCCCGTACTCCTTCTGCAACCGCCCGAGCTGCTCGGTCAGTTCGACCGCCACGTCCGCGTAGTCCGGGTCGGTCCAGCGGTTCGTCAGTTCGTCGGGATCGCGTACGAGGTCGAACAGCTCCCATTGCGGCTCGCGCCGTTCGGGACTGGCGCCCGAGGCGCCGGAGCCGTGGCCGGGGTAGTGGATCAGCTTGTGCGTGCGGGTACGGACGCCGTAGCTGGCCTGGACGTTGTGGTCGTGGTCCAGATGCATGTAGTAGCGGTAGTACACGCCCGTGTGCCAGTCGTCCGGGGTCCGGCCGCGCAGCAGCGGCAGCAGACTGCGGCCCTGCATGCGCGGGTGGGGCTCGACCCCGGCCAGGTCCAGCAGGGTCGGGGCGAAGTCGATGTTGGCCACGAGATCGTCGTTGACCGAGCCGGGCGCGACGACGCCGGGCCAGCGCACGACGAGCGGGATGCGCATCGACGGCTCGTACATGAACCGCTTGTCGAACCAGCCGTGTTCACCGAGGAAGAAGCCGTGGTCGGAGGTGTAGGCGACGGCGGTGCCGTCGGCAAGCCCGGCGGTGTCGAGATAGTGCAGGACCCGGCCGACGTTCTCGTCCAGTCCCGCGATCACGCGCAGGTACTCCTTGATGTAGCGCTGATAGCGCCACTCCCGCTCCTCGCGTTCCGAAAGCCCTTCCGGCACCGGTTCCTTGAGGTCCATCGGCACGAGGTCCGACAACCGCAGCCGCGCCTCGGCCGCTGCGGAGGCACGCTCCGACAGGTCGTCGTGCAGGGTCGCCGGTGCCGGGATGTCGTCGTGTGCGTACAGGTTCTGGTGGCGCTCGGCGGGCTCGAAGTGGCGGTGCGGCGCCTTGTGCTGGATCAGCAGGGCGAAGGGCCGGTCCGGGTCCCGCTTGTCGAGCCAGTTCATGGCCAGTTCGCTGATGATGTCGGTGACGTAGCCCTGATAGGTGCGTTCGCCGTCCGCGGTGAGGAACGTCGGGTCGTGGTAGACGCCGTGCTCCGGCAGGATCTCCCAGTGGTCGAAGCCGCGCGGGTCGCTGTCGCCGCCGTGTCCCAGATGCCATTTGCCGACGATCGCGGTCTGGTAGCCGGCCTCCCGCAGCAGCTCGGGAAAGCTCGGCTGGGTGGCGTCGAAGGTGTGGTCCGGTGCCTGGAGCGAGGTCATGCCGTTGACGTGGCTGTAGGCACCGGTCAGCAGCGTGGCGCGGGCCGGCGAGCAGATGGCGTTGGTGCAGAAGGTGTTCTCGAAGCGCATCCCCTCGTCAGCCAGCCGGTCGACCGCCGGGGTCCGGTTGAGCACGCTGCCGTAGGCACTGATGGCCGGGACGGCGTGATCGTCGGTCATGAACAGCACGATGTTGGGGCGCGGTTCGGGCGGCTGGGGCACGCGGGTTCCTCGTGTGGAGGCCGGTGGCGGCGCCGCCACCGGCGGTTACGGGCTCGGTCTCGTACCGGGCCGGGAACGGTGCAAGAGGCGGCCGCCGCGTCAGTTCGGCGGCGTTCCTCCCGCGCGTCCGCTCCCGGCCCGGACGGTTCGGCACGGTCAGGCTATGCCGAAGTTCTCCTTCTGCAGCATCGGCCTGACGGTCCGCGCGAAGCCACCGGTGCGGAACGGCTGCTGCAGCAGTCCCGGCTTCAGCACCTGCGCGAGCGCGGCGGCGACCATGCCCTGGTCCAGCGCCAGCATGAAGTCGCTGACCCGGCCGGTGGCGGTGTCGACGGAGTCGCGGAAGCCGAACTCGTCGTGGTACGCGTCGAAGTCGCGGGCGATGCGCAGCAGGTTGGCCGTGGCGTGGCCGCGGGCGAAGGGCATGGCGAGGAACGAGGCGTGCGGGGTGACCACGCCCTTGGAGGTGTAGCCCTCGATCTGCATGCCGATCGCGTCCACGCCGTACTCGCTGTACCCGCCCGCCGGGATGTTGGCCGGCGAGAAGCCCCAGTAGCCGTAGTCCTTCTCGATCAGTCCGTGCTCGAGGTGGCTGAGCACGTGCCGCTTGTGGTTGACGCCCCAGGACTGCGGGGACCACTCGCCCTCGGGCACGAACAGCGGCACCATCAGCGCCTCGAACATCGAGCCGCCCCACGAGGGCACCAGCTTCCTGCCGCGGTAGGTGTAGTGGCCGCGATACATCTCCACGCCGTCGACCGTGACCCACTCGCCCTCCGGCGTCTGCTCCTGTCCCCATTCGGGCAGCATCGTGCGGAAGGTGTGCCAGTAGTGGTTCGTGGGCAGGCTGCCGTCCGCGATGCCGAGGTAACTGGCCATCCGGGGCTCGGTGTTCAGTGCGCCGTACCAGTGGCCTGTGTAGGTGTTGTCGTCGGTCCAGTAGCCGCCCTTGATCTGACCGGGGTGCTGGTGGGGGTCGGCCGGGTCGTAGGGGGTGAAGTAGAAGGACCAGTCGGCGTCCGCCAGCAGCCGCTCCACGCGTGGCCGCAGCGACGGCTCGGCGTCGGCGACGATCCGCAGTCCCGTGACGATCCAGGCGTTGTCCACCGAGGACAGGAACGGCCGTACGGGGTTGCCGTTCTCGGGCCACTCGGTGAGGACCTCACCGGTCGTCGCGTCGTACCAGTTGAACCAGAAGCCGTGCGCCCGCTCCAGCCGCTCCACCGCCGAGACCATCTCGGTCAGCCGGCGGCGCATCGTCTCGCCCCCGATGACACCCAGCCCGGCGGCGGCGACCGTGGCCCACATGCCGCAACCGATGTTGGTCGGCGAGGTGTTGATGCTCTGCTTCGGCGTGCTGCCGCTCATGACGTCGATCTTGTCGGTCGTCAGGCCGAAGTCGGTGCGCATGGCCTCGAGCGAACGGTAGGTGTCCTCGAACCACCGGCGCAGCAGCTCCTCGGCGTCTCGCTCCTGCGGGCGGGTGCCGGCGGTTGCGGTGGACGCGCCGAAGGTGAGCGCGGCCGACGCGCCCGCACCGGCGGCGAGCACGGTGCGTCGGGTGGCGGTTCCCAGCGGTCCCACTTTTCTCACGGTACTCACGTGTGACTCCTTCAATCCGAAGAGGGGATCAGGCGAGGTGGGGGTTCAGGTGGAGGGTGATTCAGGCCCGGGTGAGCCGCAGGGCGCGGATGCCGGGCATCGGCAGGTCGACGGTGAGCGAGACCGTGCCGTCGCTGTCGGCGGTCACCGCCTCGAGGGAGGTCTCGGACAGCCGGTCGGCGGCGCGGAGCCGTTCCCACTGCTGCTCGTCGGGCCAGTCGCCGCCGTCCAGTTCGTCCCAGACGGCCTTGATGTGGGAGTGCTCCTGGTCGACGCTGC